>JAQBGS010000327.1:0-5196 GCA_032128535.1 Nitrospirota bacterium | reverse complement strand
AAGCCTCGTCGTACAAGTTCAAGAGGGGATCCACAGCCACAAGATCCATGTTGGCTTCATAGTAGGCATCCAGGGTGCCAATGTCCCGCCAGTACTTCACTACTGTTTTGTTTTCATCTTTAAAATTATAGGCGAAGACTTTTTGGTTGTCCTGAATCATGTTGGGAATGATATTTTTCCCGAAGTCATGGGCAGTGGCCATTCCGGCATCTTTTCGCAGTTCGTCATAGAGTTTGTCTGTGCGAAAGAGGTAAATGCCCATGGAAATAAACGCATGCGCTGGATCATTTGGTAAGGGGAACGGGTTGGCTGGTTTTTCTTCAAACCGGATGAGACGCATGCTGGCGTCCACGCCTAAGACGCCGAATGACCGAGCTTCTTCAATCGGCCATTCCAGTGCGCCCACGACGGCATCTGCCTCCGTCTCCTGCATGAATCTGAGCATGTCCGCATAGTTCATTTTGTAGAGGTGATCTCCGGCCAACACCAATAAAAACTTCGGGCGTTCCTGTTCCAGCAGAAAGAGGTTTTGATAGACCGCGTCGGCTGTGCCCCGATACCACTCGGCGCTGATACGTTGTTGTGGGGGGATGGAAAAAATGAATTCGCCAAGTTCGGGATTGAAAATCGACCAGCCCCGCCGGATGTGGCGATCTAATGAGTGGGATTTATATTGGATGAGGACGGCGATTTTGCGAAGCCCAGAATTGAGGCAATTGCTCAGGGTCACGTCTATGATGCGGTATTTGCCTGCAAAGGGGACCGCAGGTTTGGCGCGGTGTTGTGTGAGCGGGAGGAGCCGTTCGCCGCGACCACCGGCAAGGATCATGGTATAGATATTGCGCATGAGTTGAAGAATCCTAATCCTAAATTAGGAAAAAGTATAGATGGTGGCGATGGTGACGGTTTCTGGATCAAGGAGGAGTAGTGCTGCGCATCAGGCACTGGTATTCAAAAGTTTTTGAATGGCGGGCGCGATGTCCTCCGGTTTGGTCGATGGGGCAAAACGGTCTTGGACCTTTCCTGACTGATCGACAAGAAATTTGGTGAAATTCCATTTGATGGCTTCTGATCCCAAGAGGCCTGGTGCTTGATTTTTGAGATGTTGATAGAGGGGATGGGTGTTGGGCCCGTTTACATCGATCTTGCCGAACATGGGAAAACTGACGCCGTAGTTTGCTTGGCAAAATTGTTGGATTTCCTCATGGCTGCCTGGATCTTGGCTCCCAAATTGATTGCATGGAAATCCTAATACCTCAAAACCTTGCGCTTGATACTGTTTGTATAGGGCTTCTAGTCCCTGAAATTGCGGGGTGAACCCGCATTTGGAGGCCGTGTTGACGATGAGCAAGACCTTATCTTTAAAGATTGAAAGAGGTAGGTTTTCTCCGGTGATTCGTTGGCAGGTGATGTCATAAAAGCTGCTCATGCGTATGTCCTTTTCTTTGTGTGTGAAAGGGAAATTCATTCTTGAATGATTTTTCCCTTTATTTGACAGGTTATAGATTGTACTGTACCCTATGATTGTTTCGTGCTGGTTTGGTCCGACGGCGGGAACATTCAAAATTTTCGGACCTCGCGATCGTATCGCGACCAGATCCTGCTCGGAGCGGACTTCCCACCTAAATTCTGCTTCCCTCGGTTTTCTGACTACGTGTAGATACGATCCTTGTAACAAAAGGAATAGTGCTATGTCTGCAACTGTGTTGTCTCAGTTTGGTGCGCTTGGTGTGTCCGAGCGCTTAGTTGAAGCCTTATCGAAGGCTGGGTTACACGAACCGACCCCCATTCAAACTCAAGCCATTCCCCCGGGTCTAGAAGGCCGTGATGTGTTGGGATGTGCGCAAACCGGCACCGGGAAAACCGCGGCCTTTGTCATTCCGATGATTGAGCGTTTGGCTGCTGGCCCCAAAGGCCATCCTCGAGGGCTTATTTTAGCCCCTACCCGTGAATTGGCCTTTCAAATTCAAGGGACGGTCGATAAACTTGGCCGCTCCTGCGGCATTTTTGGGACGACGGTGGTGGGCGGGGCCGATATGCAGGCCCAAGTCCGTGGGCTTCGTCAGCGTCCCGATATCATCATCGCCACGCCTGGTCGGTTATTGGATCATATGTGGCAAGGAACCATCTTATTCACGAAGCTCAGTATTGTCGTGTTGGATGAAGCCGACCGCATGTTGGACATGGGTTTTGCACCTCAATTGAATCAAATTATTGAGGCCTTACCGGATGTCAGGCAGACCTTGCTTTTCTCTGCCACGATGCCAGACAACTTAGATGACCTGGCTCGCATGTCCTTGAAAGATCCCGTCAAAGCCTTGGTGTCGAAATCGGCCACCCCGGCAGAAGGGGTTACGCATACCGTGCATCACACCAGCAATTCTGAAAAAACCTCCCTCTTGGTTTCCATCCTGAAAGAAACAGAGGGATCTGTATTGATCTTTACTCGTACGAAACATCGTGCTGATCGAATTGGGGAAACCTTAGAAAAGGTTGGTTGCAGCGTGGCTGTCTTGCATTCAGGGCGTCGACTCCCACAACGTCGAGCGGCGCTTGAAGGTTTTCGGCGTGGCCGCTACGAAGTGTTGGTCGCGACCGATATCGCGGCGCGTGGGCTAGACGTGGATAATATCCGCCACGTCATCAATTATGATTTGCCCACGGTACCGGAAGACTATGTTCATCGTATAGGTCGCACCGCACGAATGAATGCCACAGGCTGGGCTACTAGTTTTGTTACGGGTGACGATAATCGATCGTTGCGGATGATTGAAAAACTCTTAGGGAAGGCGGTCCCTTGTGCCCCGGGCAGTCGGGCTCCTTCTGTGAGTCATGCTGCGACTCGGGCTCCGGGTCCGGGTTATGGCAATAATAACGCTCCTCGAGGGCCACGGCCTGGCTTTGCAAATAGTAACGGTCCTAGAGGCCCGCAGTCGGATCGTCCAGGACGAAACCAATCAGGTGGTCGTCCGCGTTCGACTTCGTATACGTTTTAAGGGTTTT
This sequence comes from Nitrospirota bacterium, assembly GCA_032128535.1. Taxonomy (GTDB): domain Bacteria; phylum Nitrospirota; class Nitrospiria; order Nitrospirales; family UBA8639; genus Nitrospira_E. Next base: position 2,193 of record JAQBGS010000327.1, on the reverse strand, counting down.
GAAGAAAACTGGTTTCTTCTAAGGAAACCGTTCTTCATGACTTTATCGGTGGGACCAGTCCAGAGGGCTTTCAGGCCATCTGGACTGGTCAATATGATTCACCCGCTTTTCCCCTCTTCAGCATTTTCTGATTCTTTCAAACGTCACCTTTCCTTCCAATCGATCAGATGCCAGCATACCTATTGGCAACATTGGACTAATCGATACCGATTCTGGGTTCGGAATATGTGGGTTCGGCCAGACTTTCATAGAACACCAGAAGATCGCGAATCGATACCAATCCCGTAATAGTTTTCCCTTTCCGGACGACTAAATGGCGAACACCTTGATCTGACATCATCTCCTGGGCCTCACGGGGGCTTTGGTGAGACCCGATGGTGCCAAAGGGAGCGGTCATAATACTCTCCACGGTCATAGATGTGAGATCTTTTGATTCAGCCACTCCTTTTCGAACAATATCCGTGTCCGTCAGAATGCCCACAAAATCTTGATGTTTTCTCACGAGAAGGGCGCTGACCTTTTCTTGTTTCATGAGTTGGGCAGCCTCGGAAATCGGCGAGGTGTGTTCTACCGATTTGACGTCTTTCCTCATGACCTCTGCCAGGTTTGACATGACGAAACCTCCTTAATGGATAAGAATTATAAGAGAGTACTCGATGGGTGTATTCATCTTGTTCTTCATGCTCGTTGGGCTCACTCACGCCTGGCCCACATAAAAAATTCCTCTTCTTGCCTTTATTCTATCATTTACCTGCAAGGTCCTGATCCCTTTTTTTTGATCTGGGGAGTTGAGGGATTTCTGGCTACCTCTCCTGTGTGGTGAGTCTCCCCTTGGAGGCAGCCTTCTTCCATTGGGTTGGAAAAAATTTAGGAAGATCAACGAATCAACCGTTCTTCCTGTGATAGACTTCCCCTATGAGACAATGGGTTATTCGTGCGGGAATTGTGCTAGGACTTATTGGGCTGAGTGTCTTTTTCAAACTTTATGTACTAGCTCCTGATCCCATCACAGTGACGGTTTTGACCGTCGAACGGGGGCGAGTTGAAGAAACCGTCACCAACTCCAGGGCTGGCACTGTGAAGGCTCGCCAGAGGGCCAAGTTGTCTCCAGAAATCGGTGGGCGTGTTGCAGAGATTCCCCATCGAAAAGGAGCTCTCGTGCGTGCTGGTGATGTGCTCCTTCGCCTGCATGATGATTCCCAACGGGCTGCTGTCCAGATGGCTGAACAGGAGTTAGCAGTTGTTGAAGTGAAGCGAGAACGGGCCTGTTTGGAAGCTGCCCGGGCCGAACGAGAGTTTCTTCGCCATCAGCAGTTGAAGGCACGTGATTTGGTGTCGACCGACTTGTTGGACAAGTATGAAAATTTGGCCCAAACAACTCAAGTGTCCTGCAAACAAACCAAAGCCGAAATTGCTCGCGCCCGTTCGGCCATAATCGAGGCCAAGGCGGAATTGGCCAAAACCGTCTTGACGGCTCCCTTTGATGGTGTCATCGCGGAGGTAGATGTTGAAGTGGGGGAATGGGCCACGCCTTCGCCCCCTGCTTTGCCTATTCCGCCTATCTTGGATTTGATTGATCCTTCCTCCATTTATATTAGTGGGCCGATGGATGAAGTGGACTCATCGAAAATTCATGTGGGCCAACCTGTTCGTGTCACCCTTGACCCATTTCCTGGTCAGCAGTACGAGGGAAATGTTCGGCACCTCGCGCCATATGTGTTGGATGTCGAGGAGCAGAATCGGACAGTTGAAATTGAAGTGGAATTAGATGATCAAACCTTTGCGTCGACCTTATTGCCGGGGACCTCGGCTGATGTGGAAGTCATTCTCTCCGTGAAAAATGACGTGTTGCGCATTCCTCCCTCCACTCTTTTTGAAGGCAATAAGGCCTTTGTTGTGGAACGGGAAACTCTATCTATTCGACCTGTCGAAATCGGCATGAGGAATTGGAATTTTATCGAGATCCTAGGCGGGCTTTCTGAAGGTGATTCTATTGTGACGTCTTTGGATCAAGAAGGATTAAAAGAGGGGCTTAAGGTTGTCGTCCATTCCTCCCCCGGCAAACAGTGATTGAACTTCAACATATTGCGAAAAGTTTTGAGGTCGGGGGGCAGCCCATCTATGCTCTGCGGGATACGAGCGAAATCATTCAGTCGGGAGACTATGTGGCCATTGTGGGGCCATCCGGATCTG
>JAQBGS010000326.1:0-5163 GCA_032128535.1 Nitrospirota bacterium | reverse complement strand
CCCCTCGTTTATAACCAACCGTTAACCTTCGCGTTGTCGTTTTGAAAGACGTGCCCCTTTCCGATTCCCCCCGGCCACCATCTGAAATTCATACAACCGAGATTCCAATGCTCCATTAAAGAGCGGAATTTTTCGGGATGGCGCCAGCCGAATGAGTTTAGGAAAACGAAAATCCGCAGTTAGCACATACACCGTCCAGCCGGAAAATCGTTGTTTCAACACATCTCCGAATTTCGGATACCACTCCTCCAATGTCGCGTGATTGCCCATCCGAATTCCATATGGCGGATTCGTGACGATTAGTCCTTTGGCTGCAGGTGGGGTGATCTCTAAAACATCTCCCTGCTGCACTTGAACGTCAGACAATTTCAAGTACTGAAGATTACTCCGTGCCATGGATAACGCGTGAACATCGTGATCATAGCCGAAAAGATTCAACGCCTGATTAAGAGGATTGGCTTCAGCGGCTTCCCGTCGAACCCGATCCCATGCCGGTTGATCCATATTCTTTAAATGGGAAAAATCAAATTCTCGCCGACCTCCAGGCGGAATGCCTTTAGCCATAAGGGCGGCTTCAATTAAAAACGTCCCAGCCCCACACATGGGATCGAGTAACACCTGGTCACTGGTCCACCCCGCTAACTTGAGAATACCTGCCGCTAAATTCTCCCGTAGAGGAGCCTCTCCGGCCGCCTGTCGCCACCCACGCTTAAACAGCGGAGACCCTGTCGTGTCCAGATACCAGACCACCTGTCCTTCATCGACAAACACCACCACTTGGATATCAGGATTTCGCTTATCCACTTCTGGACGTTTCTTTAGTTCCCGTAGAAAACGGTCACAAATAGCATCCTTTACCCGAAGCGTCGCAAATTCAAGACTCGTCAGGGGAGACTGTTGCGCCACCAGACGAACCTTGATCCGACAATTTACCGAAAACCAGTGGGACCAGGGTAATTGCAACGCCAGACGATACAGGTCTTCTTCATGACGATACGACCCGTGCCCAACTCGCCATAAGATTCGACTCGCTATTCGACTCTCAAGATTCAATCGGTAACACAGCGAAAACACCCCCTGACATTCCACGCCACCGGGCGTCACGCAAATTTCCTTGCCTCCCAAGACATGAAATTCCTTCGCTAATTCGTTTTCCAGCCCGCGCGGACATGTGGCAAAAAATGTTTCCATGTGTCAAAGAGAAAAATGAATTATGGAACAATCGTTCGAGATTAAAGCTATTGATACACTTCTGGATTGACGCAATGAGGAAGACGTTCACCACGCAACCCCGCGATCACATTTTCAACGGCCATTGTGGCCATCAGAGATCTCGTGGCGGTCGACGCACTTCCTAAATGCGGGATCACCAGACAATTCGGGAGAGTGAGCAACGGATGGGAACCCGGAAGAGGTTCGGGGTCGGTCACGTCCAAGGCTGCCCCGCCAATCGTCCTCTCCTCCAACGCATGATACAGCGCGGTCGGGTCTACCACAGCCCCACGAGACGTATTGATTAAGATACTTGTTCGTTTCATCTTGTGAAATTCAGATGCGCCAATTAAATGGTGAGTGTCGGAGGTGAGCGGAACATGTAAACTGACAAAATCTGATTCCCTCAAAGCCGTGGACAAATCCACAAAAGTCACGGAAGACGTATCTGTTGATTCGCCATTGATTCCCGCAACACCCGGAGATTCCGAGGCTTCACGATTCTGTCTCGGCGACCGCACGGCCGACACGTTCATCCGAAATCCCTTCGCTCGCCTAGCCACGGCTTGCCCAATTCGACCAAATCCCACAATTCCCAACGTGGCACCAAAGACATCTTGCCCGAGTAACAGATCGGGTTTCCATTCTGCCCATTGGCCTTGCCGCACATAATCGGCGCCTTCGACAATTCGCCGCGCCGAGGCCATCAATAACGCAAATGCCAAATCGGCCGTTGTTTCCGTCAAGATCCCCGGAGTATGCCCAACGGGAATATTCCGAGACGTACAGGTTCGGATATCGATATGGTCATACCCGACCGACATCGTACTGACCACACGCAACCGTTTCCCAAATCGGAGCACGTCCTGATCGATTCGATCCGTCAACAGACAATAGAGCCCCTCAGCTTCAGGGATATGATCCAGCAACCATTCATGCGTAACCGGGCTATCCGACTCCCAACACACCAAATGGGCATGAGTCGATAACTGATTCCAGACTTTCGGAGGAAGTTGTCGAGTGACAACCACCATGGGCAGGGGCATTCTGCACCTCTTTTATCGTTTCACGAATAGTCGTTGAAGGCCTCTACTGACCTACCAGAATAGAACAGAGAGGACAAACCCCAGATAACACAACCCATTGACGACCAAATGAATGGGCTTCACTGTGCCATGCCGCACAAGCCACGTGAGGTAGGTGGCGGCTACTAACGTCATCGCCATCCCCATGAGAATTTCCTGCTGCGGAACCCACGCGGTCAACATAATGCCCACGGCAGGTAACAGACTACCCTGAAACATCATCGCTCCGGTCAGATTACCCACAGCCAGCGTATCCCGACCTCGCCGAATCCAAAGAATACTATTCACTTTTTCCGGCAGCTCTGTCGCCACGGGAACAATCAGGAGAGACAACGTCAATGCGGAAATACCCCACTGAGGCGCCAAATGCTCTATCCCATACACAAAACCCTTGGCCCCCAACATAATCAAGCCTAAGCCACAACCCAGCTGAAACAAAATACTCACTAAATTATCAGGCAACCCAATCTTAGTCATATAGAGAGGATGATCGGCTTCGGTCGCATGCCCATCATCGACTAAATTGGTCGAGGCACGAATCGTCAACGTCAGATACGTCACATACATCCCCACTAAGATAAAAGCCATCAGCCCTCGTACCCCTGGCCAATCCGTCGGCACAAAGGTCGCCATCACGCCAATAAAAAACGCCCAATTAAACCAGACCAGATCACGTGCAAACCCCGTCGGTTCGGGGTTCAGCGCCCCATGCCACCCCCTTGACTGAGCAGCAAAAATTCCTACAAGAAAAAACGCCACGGTCGCCAACAACAAGGGCGCACCTAAAATCGCCCCAACGGCCACCTCATGCCGAATCGTTTCCGACCCTGTTCCCAGCAAAATAGCAAACAGCGGAACCATGGTTTCCGGCATCGCCGTGCCAATTGCGGCAAACACCGAGCCGGTCACGCCTTCAGAAATTCCGAGCCGTTCGCCAAAATGCTCGAGGCTGTTGGTGAAGGCCTCAGCCCCCAACAGAATGATGACTAATGCCCCGAGTAAAATTGGCAGTTCCATGGGTACAGACTATCGGTCGATCTAGGAAAAGAGATTAGACACTATTTACGAAAAACTATTACTATTTCAAAGACTTAGACGCTGAGAAATAGAGGGAAATCCTCTTATCCATCGACCCCAATTTTCTTCGCATCCAACGTCTTGCCATCTGGAAAAAAATTCTTCTAAACTGCCCCTATGGACAGTCTGACCACCGGCCTCATTCTCTCCCTGAGCACGATCCTCATTTTTACCATTGTCCAAAAGTGGTGGCGCCATCGGCGTGCGGCGAAACTAGCCGATGAACTGTTAGCTGACATCATCAAAGGCAAAGACGCCTTTCGTCGCTAATCCTCTCGCGGATTTCCCACCATTGACATCTCAGAAATGAAAACATAATTGCTGGGGCCGCAAAGGCTCAGGGCACGGCTCCACAATATTGGGCGCTGCCAAAATTTCTTGATGAGCTATTTCTGGTTGTTCAAGGGGGACCTCCACCAGTCTCCCTCGACATCGGCTACAGAGATGTCGCGCAGGCATAATCGTGCGACGTTGCCGATGATACGCCATCCCGCATCGAACGCATTCCCAGGCATAGCGATTCAACGCATCGACCGTCTCATTCAATTGATGACGGATGGTAATATGTAGTCCAGCCTCATTCATCCGATCCATCATCTCTCTGAACGTTGGGCCATGAGAAGGGCGGCGTTTCCGAATATCAAACTCCCATTGATGAATCATCTCATGTGCCAAGGTTCCCTGAAGCTCTGCCTCCGGTTGCCCACGAAGTAGCGGCACCGAAAGCCTGATTACTCGGGCCTCACCATGCCGATAGGCAGAAGACACCCAGCGACTTCTCGGGCCGACTTGGCTCACAAACAACCCAGCCGATGCGGTTAACCGTGAACTCCATTCAATGGTTATCACTGGAAGCCGATTCTCAAAAAAACGGCAGGCCAAGTCTTGCCACATCGCTTGCACAGACGACAAAGGCACAAGATTCTGAGAAGGGACAGGGGTGGGAGTGGTCACCAAGCGTACCGGGAAGGTTGCCTATACATGAGATAGTGGCTATGTTACCATTTTTTTTTGCCATTCGTAACAATTCCGAGCCATAAAGTTCGAACACTCACCTCAACCCCATCAAAAAGTTATGACAGCCGAACCTTCCATCCTCGACAGAGATCAGATATTTATGCACATGGCGTTGGGTGTGGCGAAAGAAGCCTATCGGGCTGGGGAAGTGCCAGTTGGCGCAGTCCTCGTCAAAGAGGGCGAAATGATTGCCACGGGCTATAATCGGCGAGAAGGCTTACAAGACCCAACCGCGCATGCGGAACTCTTGGCTATTCGCGCAGCCGCAGAAGTTATGGGTTCCTGGCGCCTGACGGAGACAACCCTGTATGTGACATTAGAACCCTGTACCATGTGTGCGGGAGCCATCATTCAATCGAGAATAGCCCGTTTGGTATTTGGCACCGCCGGGGCAGGTAAATCAATTTGTGATTTCACTGCTGAAACCCAGTTCAACCATCGGGTTATCGTTCAGTCCGGAATTTTGGCAGAAGACTGCCGTCATCTGTTACAACAATTTTTTCAGCAACTTCGCGAGGCCTTACCAGTTCCATCCTAATAAATTTATTTCGGAGAGGTGCGAGAGTGGCCGATTCGGACGGTCTCGAAAACCGTTGTCCTGAAAGGGACCGTGGGTTCAAATCCCACCCTCTCCGCCAACCAGTCTTCAGCAAAATCAGCTTCTCTCCGCATTTCGGAAATACTCCTAACAAGTCCGCGGGTTAGGCTCCCTTGGAGCCATGATCGACGCTCTCTCCCGCGATCATCACCCCCTGATTGTTCTCTTATTCAT
>JAQBGS010000325.1:0-3421 GCA_032128535.1 Nitrospirota bacterium | reverse complement strand
AATTCCAGCTGTTCCATCAGCAGAGGGGGAATCTCTGGGACTCCTGCGCCCACGTATAAGCTTCGTCCTCGTGGTGGTAAGCGGACTTTGAGGGCTTTGGCAATCGCACTCCCCATTTTCTGACACGGCCCTCGGCGGTCCTCCCAAAATTCGCCGCCGCCTTCGTCGCAATAAATCGGTCCGAGGCCTTTGTAGTCGAGCGACTGATAGAGGCGCTGAATCTGTTGGGTAGTTTTTTTTGCCAGGCGCGGTGTTTTTGATGGTGGAGGAGCCATTGTTCGTCGGTTGTTCCTTTTTTTTTGCAGAGGCAAGAAAGGGTGTGAGGAGCGGTTTATTTATGGGTTACCAAATGGTCATTTCCCTCGGTATGGTTGACCAAAGTATCGAATTGGTGTATTCATAAGTGTCTTTCCTTCGGACGTTTGTTAAGGGAGATATTCCATTCCTGAAACTGGTCAGTCAGTTCCTCCTTCGTACGTGTTTACTCGTTTCCTTTCTACAGGAATCTTGGTTCTTGGACCATTCCTCATGAAGCAAGTTTTCGGATTTCCCCAAACAAACGAGATGACGTTCTCTTCATGATTGCCTTCAGCCTGAGCCAAATTTCTCGTGGGCCTATGAAAACGTAGACAGATGGATATTCTCAACGAATTACGTCGAGTCATTCGGTTGGAGGCCAAGACGCTCACCCATTTGGAGGAGAGCCTGACTCCGCGATTTGAAGAAGCCGTCAGAATGTTACAGGCTTGCCAAGGAAAAGTCATCCTCATGGGAGTCGGGAAATCAGGACTTATCGCGAATAAAATTTCGGCCACGATGGTTTCTACGGGGACTCCTGCCGTGTTCCTCCATGGCTCTGAAGGCATGCATGGCGATATTGGGATTGTGGCCAAAGACGATATTGTCATTGCGGTGGGCAAGTCGGGAGAAAGCGAAGAGCTGCTGGTCCTGCTTCCCTTTATTCGGAAGATTGGAGCACGAATTATTTCCATTACCGCGAAGGCCGAGTCGGCGCTTGCGCGCGGGAGCGATCTGGTCTTAATGACCCCGATTGAAGAAGAAGCCTGTCCGCTCAATATGGCCCCAACTTGCAGCACCACAGCCGCATTGGTCTTGGGAGATGCCATGGCCATGGCCTTGATGAAACTTCGAAATTTTCAACCCGATGATTTTGCGTTATTTCATCCTGGTGGCCAATTGGGGAAGCGGTTGCTTTTAACGGTTGGCGATTGCATGCGCCAGGGTGACGCCAATCCGGTCATTGATTTGTCGCAGTCCATTCGGACGATGTTGTGCGAGATGACCAGTAAACGGGCCGGGGCAGTGTCTGTCATTGATGATCAATCAAAGCTTCTTGGATTGATTACCGACTTTGATATTCGACGGACGTTGGAAGAAGGGCAAGATTTTTTTGCCCTCAACATTACCAAGGTAATGAATGCCAAACCGAACTGGGTCTATCTTGATGAAAAAGCCGTCACCGCGCTGGAATTCATGGAGAAACGGGAGAAACCCATTTCCGTGCTTCCCGTCTTAGATCGCCAGGAAAAAGTCGTCGGCATGATTCATCTTCATGACCTCATCTCTCGAGGACTTTGATACTGTGGCAGGAAAGACAGAAAAGGTTGAATGGCACACTCCAGTCCTGGGTTCTAGGCCACACAGGTGCTGGTCGCAGAACAAGTGAAAATTGAATTAGGGGCGATTATCTGTTAAGCCAATCTCGAATCCTTCTGAGGAAGACGTCTTGGTATTCTTCGTGCTCTCGAGGGATCTGGATGATTCAAGGAGGAGGTTTATTTGTTCTCACCGTCAGCAGTTTTTTTCCAGCGTTATTCCATGTAGAAGAAATTATTTTTTTTATACTGTTGGGATTAGCCATTTTGGCAGGATGGTTTGAAGAAAAAAAAATGAGGGTTCGAACGCCCATTGATCTTCCACTCTTACTGTTATTGGCATGGATACTTCTCACCATTCCCTTCTCGTTAAATCCCGAATATAGTTTTGTGGAATGGCGAAAACTTCTTGCCCAATGTTTGGTCTTTTATTGGGCAGTGTTTGTCATACGTGAAATTTCTCAAAGACAGCTTGGCGAACGTACGGGTCTACCTGTTACGTGGTGGGAATGGATCAAAAGCCCAAGCACTCCACAGAAGATCTTCCTCGGAGTGATTCTCGGAACATTGCTGCTATCGGGTTTTGCGCTGATAGATTTCATTGAACGAGGGGGGAATTGGCAGGATCGAAACATTCGAGCGAGGGCTCCAGCGTCAGATTACAATTGGTTGAGTACCTATTTGGTTCTTTCGATTCCGATTGTGTGGTATTGCGGGATAACGTCTCGTCTTTGGTGGAGGAAAATAATTTCGTATAGCACCTTGGGCCTGGCGCTACTCGCGCATGTGGCCTCATACACGCGAGCGGGTTGGATGGCTTCTGTGGTGCAACTGTTCTCTTGGGGGCTTGTGACGCAACGGCGTTTTCTTCTCATGAGCGTTCTTCTTGGAATCATTCTTGTACCGGTTGCCCTGTTTGGGCTAGCTCAGAGAGGATATCACGCCGATACCTTGGATGCCTGGACGGTAGAGACGCGCGTCCAAGTATGGAAGTTAGGAATGGACCAAATTATCAGTCATCCTCTTGTAGGAATTGGATATGGCAATAATAATTTTCAGCCTGTCTTGGTTGATTCCCCCATGGGTGATAAACCGATGCATCTTCACAATACGCTGTTAATGATGGGAGTAGGGAGTGGGATTCCTGGCTTCGTACTTTTTTTATGGATTTTTATTCGCTTAGGGAGAGAATTCTTTTCAATAACCAATCAAAAAAATTGGACAGATTTAGAAGCCCTCAAGTTTTGCTTGGGGATTGTCATGGTAGGGTTCTTCTGCCGAAACCTTTTTGATTATATGTTTGCCGGAAGTTTGGCCTATTTGTTTTGGATATTGATGGCCTGCGGGATTGAGTCTCCTGAGAGAATAACCTCGAATTACAAGAAAGAGGGATTTGAGGCAGGATAGCGTGAGGAGGTTTCTGTAGTTGCTAAATTAATGGAAAATTTTAATGTAGAGGTCTTGGCAAAAAGCCCCCTAATTAATGAGGGATTTTTAATACTTTGTTAATCTTGCCTTAAGAAAAAAGTCCTATATTGAGAAATATCAGTCACTATCATTACTTGATCGTCCGGTATTTTATTCTTGATCTCTTTTTCGACTAGGGTTGTTGACAATGAGAAGGTGTGTTGGAGGTTAGAGAAAGAAAGAATTGCGTGCAAGAATAGTCTGCTCACCAATACCTGTTCGGCTTATACCTATAATCGCCTTATTCGAGGAAATGAAATCAAACCTCCAATAGGGTATTGTCAATGACTCCGGCCACCATTCAGGTGGTGGCGGCATCGTCGGTAGTAGGGTCTACG
>JAQBGS010000324.1:0-5181 GCA_032128535.1 Nitrospirota bacterium | reverse complement strand
AATCCATCCAAGGGGATGAACATCAACCAGTATTTATTCCATGGTTCGACACATCGCATGCGCCAGAATTGGAAGCTCCATGGTCGTGTGTGACGTGGCCGTCAAGACAGGAACTTCTCTTCCCTGCTCTATACTCGGCGGCACATCTTCCGGCCAGAAGTCTTCTCTTCTGACTTCTCCGCCATTTTTATTCCGATAGACCAACTCGTCGGTCTCCAGATCGTACTCCGGTATGTCGGTCCGTTCCCATCGCTGGACGAAATATTGGTAACACAACGTGTACAGTCCATGATCGTTCGCGTTATGCCGCAAGACATATTCCGGCATCTCCTGAATATCCAAATCGGTATGGTAATGCTGCATCCAAAGATAATCTCCAAGGATCACCAATTTCAGGAGCGGGGGATCCGAATAGAGTTTGAGCTTGACCGACTTCCCGACTGCCTGAAGTCTTTTAAGCAACTCAATACTTTGCCTGACTCCTTCTCTATATTTCTCAATTGACATCATCGGATCCGCAATCGCCCGGATACGTGCACTAGCACCTTGGCTCAAGGGGTTCACCAGCATGATGTTGGCTCCCAGGCATTTATCCAGCACGGTCGATAAGTCCCCCACCTGATCACGCAACGTGTCATACCCGCTTGACCCGATGACCATGACCGTCCGCCCCCGGCCCTGGGTCTCCCGCAACTTCCGAATCCCATCCTCGCTCCTTCTCCCCCGTTTGGGGAAAAATGACACGAAACCTGCGTCAATCGCCATTTTGGCCAACTTCCTATCCTTCCAACTTCTCCGGATATAGGTCATCACGATAATCAGTAACACCGCGACCCCTATCTCCAAGGTGACGAGTGACACTTTCTCCTTTTCCACTTTCGTCCAGTAAACGAGAAAACTTGTAGCGACAATAGGAAGGGACATCGCAATCCCCGCACTCAAACACAACACAATAATATGATAGCCAATCTCCGAGATATTCTTAATACCCCCACGGATACCCATACGGGTGTTGGCCACAATCTTTTTTACCATCACTTACCCTTCTTTCGGCTCACAAGAGAACCAGATCTAATTTATACATACACACACACATTCAGGTGTCGGCCAAAGCCGGCAACCCTTTTTGTCCTATCAAACAACTTCCGGATGCTTATTGGATTGTTCCTGCTTTCAGGAGACCAAGAAGGGGCTGAGCAAAAAAAAACGTGTAAGGCCCTACTTCAATCTCAAGGGGTCTGTCGCCCCCGGAAGAAGAGGTCTTACACGATACGCTTGACGGTTACACAGATTTTTTACTCAGACAAGTTAGCCCTTTGACCTATCGGAGCAACAGCGTCGGAACTTTAGCTGAACGCAACAAATCAGAGGTTTTGCTCCCGAACAATAGACTTCGCCAAGGAGAATGGCTGTACGCACCCATGATCAGCATATCGATCTCTTGTTCCCAGACAGCCTTGGCAATCACGCTCTCCGCATCACCAGGTTTGAAAGCATTTTTTCACAAAAATTCACGCTACGAGACACTAAGGGGTGTCGGATCCGGCCGACGACCCTTTCTGTTCCACCACACAACTCCTGGATGCTTGTTGGATTGTTCCTGCTTTCAGGAGACCAAGGAGGGCTTGAACAAAAAAATCGTGTAAGTTTCAATTTCTACCGCTAGGGGTCTGCCGCCCCCAGGAAGAAGAGGTCTTACACGATATTATAATATTATCACAGACTATGAACCCACACAAGCCGGACTGGTGAAAGCCGGAAGGGGGAGGATTGAAATCCCCGTATCATAAGAGTGAGTAGGCAGCCAGGTTTTCGAAGTAGAAAAATAGTGAGCGTCAGCCATCACAGTGGCAACGCATGACTTGCCGGGAACGATCAGGTCGTCTGAATTGGAACGGCTTTCATGGAGAGGGAGATGCGTTTGCGAGGGATGTCGACTTCCAACACCGTCACTTTGACTTGTTGGTTGACCTGGACGACGGTATTGGGATCACTGACAAATCGATTGGCAAGTTGACTGATATGGACGAGGCCATCCTGATGCACCCCGAGATCAACGAAGGCGCCAAACGCCGTCACATTGGTCACCACCCCACGCAAGATCATGCCGGGTGTGACCTGTTCGATCGATTGTACGCTTTTATCAAAAAGCACGGCTTCAAATTGTTGACGGGGATCACGGCCGGGCTTACCTAATTCGGTCAGAATATCGGTGAGCGTGGGTTTGCCCACTTCTTCTGTGATATATCGAGTAGGATCGATGGTCCGTTGCCGCTCAGGATCCTTCATCAAATCCTTCACGGTGCAGCCTAAGTCTTTGGCCATGGCGTTAACGACCGAGTACCGCTCGGGGTGGACGGCGCTGGCATCCAACGGATGGTCACCATCGGTGATGCGTAAGAATCCTGCGGCTTGTTCAAACGCTTTGGCTCCCAATCGAGGGACTTTCTTTAATGCCGTTCGGCTTCCAAAAGGGCCATGTTCCTGTCGATAGGCCACGATATTTGTGGCGAGTTGCGGCCCCACACCCGAGACGGCGGTGAGCAATTGTGGGCTGGCCATGTTGACGTCCACTCCTACCCGATTGACGCAACTAACAACCACATCCTGGAGCCGCTGTTTCAAGATTCCTTGATCAACATCATGTTGGTACTGCCCAACTCCGATGGCCTTGGGATCAATCTTCACCAGTTCGGCTAACGGATCCATGAGTCGCCGCCCAATCGAGACCGCTCCACGCACGGTGATATCCTGATCAGGAAATTCTTCCCGGGCCACTGGGGAAGCCGAATACACGGACGCCCCGCTTTCGTTCACCATGACAATGGAAATGGCCGATGGCAATTTTAACGCACGAACAAACGTTTCGGTTTCTCTGCCTGCTGTCCCGTTGCCAATGGCGATCGCCTCAATCTGAAACCGCGTGACTAATCCCATAACGATGTCTCCCGCTTTGGCAGCGCCTCCTGGCCCCTGATGCGGATAGATCACCTCCGTATGACGAAAATTGCCTTGTCGGTCGAGACAGACGGCTTTGCATCCCGTGCGAAACCCCGGATCAATGGCCAGCACAGCCTTTTGGCCCAAGGGCGGCGCCATGAGCAGTTGCTGGACGTTTTGAGCAAACACGTCGATGGCTATCTGATCGGCTTTGGCTTTGGTCTGCAGGCGAGTTTCGGTTTCCATCGAAAGGGACAATAATCTGGCGAAACAATCTTGTATGGCTAGCGTAACCTGAGCCGAGGCCGATCCGCTCCCTTTCACAAACACACCAGACAGCAGTGCCAAAGCTGCCGCTTCCGACACGACCACCCGAAAGGTCAGAAAGCCTTCCTGCTCTCCTCGACGCATGGCCAACACTCGATGGGAAGGTGCGGTCGCGACCGGTTCTTCCCATTCGACATAATCTCGATACTTGCTCCCCTGCACATCTTTCCCACGCACGCCTGCGGTCTTGAATAGGCCTTGTTCCAGGTACAGTGTGCGCATCGATGCGCGGGCCTGCAGATCTTCGTTCACCCATTCGGCCAGGATATCGCGCGCACCGACCAGGGCATCTTCAACCGATTCTACGCCCTGTTCCGGATTAAGATATTTCTCTGCTTCAGCGTTCACATCCAATTGCGGATCTTGTTCCCAAAAGCGTTTTGCCAACGGCTCCAAACCTCGTTCTCTGGCGATCATGGCCCTCGTGCGGCGCTTGGGGCGATACGGGAGATACAGATCTTCCAGTTCCGTCATGGTGGCAGCAGCGTCAATCTGGCCTTGCAGCACATCGGTGAGTTTGCCTTGTTCTTCGAGAGACGCCAGAATGGCCGTCCGCCGTTTGCCCAACTCTCGCAATTGGGCCAGGCGGTCTCGAATTGAGGTAATGAGGACTTCATCCAACCCACCTGTTACTTCTTTTCGGTACCGTGCGAGAAACGGCACTGTGGCACCATCATCCAGAAGCTCCACCGTGGACGTCACCTGCTTGGCCGTGATACTCAGTTCCTTCGCAATCGTCTTCTCATGCAATACTGAATTCATCGTCTCTCTATATCTTTCTCGTTATAAATGACTCTAGCTCAAATCCACTTCGACGAAGTGATCCCGGCGATCGTCCACAAGGGGGATCATGCCGTGCGGTCGCTCCGTCCCCTCTAAACCGGAACCCTTGACCACAGCACCGTCCACCGTCACGCGGATCGCCTGCTCCGACTTTTCATCAGCACGCTTGACGGTGATGTGGTAGAAGGTCTCACGAAAACGATAGTGAATTTTATAGGACTCCCAATGGCCCGGAATACACGGTGCCATGCGCAGATGGCCCGCTTCCAGCTGCAGGCCCAATAGCGTTTCCACAGTCAATCGGTACATCCAGCCCGCTGCCCCGGTGTACCACGTCCAACCCCCGCGGCTTGTGTGTGGTGACGCTCCGTAAATATCCGCGCACATGACATATGGCTCGACCTTGTAGCGCTCGATCTCCTTCGGTTCACTGCCATGCTTGATGGGATTGAGCATGGCGAACAATTCCCACGCACGTTCCTTGTCACCCAACAGAGCAAACGCCATCGTAGTCCAAATCGCGGCGTGGGTATATTGGCCACCGTTTTCCCGGACGCCCGGCACGTAACCCTTGATATAGCCGGGTTCAAGATCTGATGTATCAAAAGGCGGGGCGAGGAGTTGGATTAACTGCGCATCACGTCGCACCAAACGTGTGTCCACCGCAGCCATGGCCTTGCGCGCTCGAAGGGGATCGCCACCGCCAGAAATGACCGCCCAACTTTGGCTGATCGAATCGATTTGGCATTCGGCATTCTCGGACGAGCCCAAGGGTGTGCCATCATCGAAATAGGCCCGCCGATACCACCCGCCGTCCCAGGCATTGGCCTCAACGTTGTCGCGCAGCAGCGAAGCCTGCCCGGTACACACTCCGGCAAACGCCTCGTCGCCTCGGCCACGAGCCAGACCTGCAAACAGCTGAAGGTTTTCGTAAAGGAACCACGCCAGCCATACGCTCTCGCCCTTGCCATCGCGACCGACGAGATTCATGCCATCGTTCCAGTCGCCACAGCCCATTAGCGGTAATTGGTGTTCGCCAAAGCGTAAACCATGCTTGATTGCCCGCACGCAATGCTCATAGAGGCTGGCCACTTCAGCCGAACGTTGCGGCTGGTCGTAGTAAGCCTCCTC
>JAQBGS010000323.1:0-5794 GCA_032128535.1 Nitrospirota bacterium | reverse complement strand
CCCAATTGGAATCTCTTGATTCTCTCTGTATGCCTGCTTACGGTGGCATTGGGCAATCTTGTGGCCATTGTCCAAACCAACGTCAAGCGCATGTTGGCCTATTCCAGTATCGCGCATGCCGGCTATGCCTTGGTAGGAGTGGTGGTCGCAGGCTGGGTAGGAACCGAAGCGGACATCTCGTCTCGTGGCGTGTCCAGCCTTATGCTGTATTTGGCGATCTATTCCTTCATGACTCTTGGTGCCTTTGCGATGGTCGCCATGTTACGAAAAGGTGGGTTAGAGGGTGAAGAGATTGAAGATTTTACTGGGTTGGCCAAACGGCATAAGGGTGGAGCGTTCCTCATGTTGGTGTTTATGATTTCATTGGCCGGAATCCCTCCCACCGCGGGGTTTATTGGAAAGTTCTATCTATTCATGGCGGCGGTCAATGCGGGGTTGGCCTGGTTAGCCATTTTCGGATTAATCTTTGCGGCGATTTCGGCCTTCTACTACTTGCGAATTGTCATGGTGATGTACATGCGTGAGCCGTCACCTGAACAGGAGCGAAATACCCGTTTGGTTCTTTCTCCTCAAGTCTCCGTCGTCCTTGCCTGCGCTGTGGCCGGTGTCGTTTTGCTGGGAATCTTCCCCGGTCCATTAGTCTCGATCGCCGATCTTTCTGTCCTTCCCATCAGCTCCCTTAAATAGCTTCCTTTGTTTTTTCACTCTGTGTCTCTTTGAAATTGGATGAGAGCGGAAGGATTACGTGTGTTGTCCTAAAGCTAATATACCTATTCCAAGGACCATCAAGACCGCGCCAGTAAGGCGCTCTTTTCCCTGGCGTTCTCGTAAGAACACAATGCCCCAGAGGACGGCGAACAAGATACTGGTTCGTTTGATTGCAATGACGGAGGGGACTGAACCGAGGCTTAGGGCCGTATTGTGAAAATACAGGCCCATGGCCTGAAAGAGTCCGATGGCGAGGAGGAGTCCTAGAATTGGGGTGAGAGGAGCAGAAACAGTTGGACGAGGCATAAGACGAAACATGAATAAAAATCCAATCGTCATCACAGTGGTGATCGAAAGACTCCAAAAGAGTGGAGAAGAATTCTGGACCCCGATTTTGTCGAAGTTGGATGAAAAGCTATATATCAGGGCCACCGATAACATGCGTCTTGGCCCAGGCTGAGAAATCATGGCCAGAAATGGTGCGAGCCATCCTTGATGGGTCGATTGAATTTGAAGTGAGTAGGCCCCAGCCACGATGCAGAGAATACCCGCCACGTCTTGTATCGTCGGCACGTCGTCTACGAGCAAGGGAGAGGTGATGAGTAAAAAGATTGGAGTGAAGGAGATGAAGGGGATCGCGAGCGACATGTCAGAGGCTTGTAGTGCACGCATGAATTGAAATAAAGCCAGCACGTTCAACGTTCCACCCACCAAGAGCGCGAGAACATATTGGGGGCCAAGTGTGGGCATGGGACCGATGAACAGCAGAATGGCGAGTAAGAATGGAATGGGAGTGGCGGATGCGGCGAGCGCGGCAAGTTGCGGCGAAACGGAACGCAGCCCGCATTTGCTACACAGATCCTTCAATGATTCGCTGATGGCGGCTAGCAGCGCAAAATAGAGCCAATGCATAGGAAAAGACTTTTGACGGGTAGTGAGAAAACAAAACTTTTTCTGAAAAACAGAATAGAAATAGTTTTGTTAGAGAGATACCTGGTCGATCTTACAAGGATTGAAGGGATTCATCCAATTATCGCTGTTGGGGTTGATTGCAGCAGGGGAAAATTCGAGGAATTAATGACGAAAAAGCTGTCCTTGTTATGGCTTAAGAGCTTTGCTAAATGGGGCAGTGTTGAAGGATTTCTTGAAGGGCGGCGACAACGGTTTTGATGGTTTTAATCTGTACATTCTGAGTGGACTGTTTCGGGATTGAGCAAGTGGCTCCACGCGAAAGAAGGTATTCAGTTACGCCGACTTGACCTGACAAAGCCGCAGAATGAAGTGGGGTCAGGCCGATGGCATTGGTGGCGTCGATGGGCGCGCCAGCATTCAGAAGCAATCGAGTCAAATCCGTGTCTCCGGCTTGTGCTGCGACATGGAGGGCCGTCCACCCTTCTTGGAATGGGGCTTGGACCGTCGCGCCTTTGCCTAATAAAAAGGCGACCATGCGTTGATGGCCTTCCTGTACGGCAATGTGGAGGGGCGCGATTGTGTTTTCCATTCCATTAACCGTGGCGCCATATTTGAGCAAAAGTTCGGCTACATCCACATGCCCTCCCTTGGCTGCCAGGTGCAAGGGAGTCCAAATCGATTGATAGGTGACCTGCACATTGGCGCCTTCTTCCAGCAACAATTGTGTCAGCGGAATTTGGCCGAGGCGAGCCGCATAGTGTAAGGGAGTGGCCCCTTGGGCTGTTCGTTGATTCACGTTGGCCCCTTGGGCGATCAGTTGACGAACACGCGAAATGTTACGCGCCTCAATTTCTTGGAAAATATCTTTGGTGGGGGAACTGTTCCATCCGGACGTCAGAGCATAGGAGGCGAAGAGCCCAATACCCAGCCCAATATATTTGATGATTTTGAATCCTTGTGATTGTGCCATGGTGGTTCGGTGTTCCAGGGGCTGATAGTGGCAAGTCTAGGCTGATGGTCTGGATTGATGAAATGGTCTGGAGTGAAGAAAACAGGATTCCGTGAATGAAGGCTATTCCCCGTTTGGCGGGGCAAGGGTGGGGCGTTATTGAATGAGCGAAGGGTAGATCTTGGTGAAACCCGATGGGGTTGAAGTTGCAGATAGGATGACGGTATGGGCGGTTAGAAGAGTGGGAGAAGGGAATACGTGAGGAAAGGACGGAATGAGTGGCTGCGAAGGTCGATCTTGCGTGTGAGTAGCGCTTAAGTGGGAGCTTCTACGACTTCCTTCTCGTTTTCCACAGAAGCTTCACTGGGTATTAGGGCCTGTTGGTCAGCTTGAAGAATCAGGCCATTCAGAACATAGTGCCAATGTTTGCTTGTGGTGAGAGCTTTCTCGAAAAGAATGCCACCAGCTTTTGTTTCCATATCCAGGAAATTCACCATATGGTAGGGGTCGATTTCATCAAGAACCGCCACGACCAGATCAATCCGTTGATTGCCTTTTGGGCTGCCTGGAGTTTGAAGCTGCGCAATCTGAGATTGCTTGGTTCGTTCATTTTCCTGTAAAAAGTTCACCGCTTCTTTAGGGCGACTCCGCTGCCCTTCGCCGATCAGCTCTCCATTATGGATTAAAAACGTTCCCAGAAGTTGGGTGGTGGGAAGAATCCGTGGGGCATTAGATGGACTGCCGAGCAGGCAAATTTGCTGGGTGCGCTCATTGACGGCTAATCCACTCAGACCATCGCTTCCCATAAACATTTGCGAAGGAATGAAACTGGTCCCCTCAATTTTCTTAGCGGATGCGTGTTGATGTCTGGGAGTTTGGCCCAAAATAAAGAAGAGACCTCCGATGGTGATCGCCACCACCAGCCCAAGAAAAAGAAATATGGCGTCCATAGAAAAAATAAATCTTTCTTATGCGTAACCGCACAAAAAAAGGTTCATAATGGCTGAAATGACTGTGACGAAAAACGGATAGACCTACCCGTTTGGGTTATTCCAGGACTTCCCTTCTAGTCATGAAGGAGCAATGGGCGCATGATGCCCCTGGCGCCAGAGTCTTAGCACTCTCCTGTTGGGAAGAGAGAGACATTCAGGCTGCAACAACTGCGAACAACGGAAAGATGTCCTCAAGATGATTGATCCGAGAATATCTATACTATTCGGTTCGATTCGAGAGACCCTTTATGGATCGGCCATGAATAATTTTTGTCAGAAAAATAAGGAGTTACGGTGAATATGTGGTGTCTCATTAAGGGTTTATCTTGGCTCATGGCGTCTGTGACGCAGGGAGAAACCTGTCTGACAAATCGGCAGAGAATGTGTGAATGAAGGAACCTGATCTTTGTTGTCGGATGTAGGCGATTCGTTGAAGTTCCCATGGTCGTTTGGTAAGCTGTGGCTCCTGTTTTCATCACTTTTTTCACGTCACAGCGATAGGGGACATCATGGCACAGTTGGGGAAAGCGCTGATTAGCGTCTCGGATAAGACCGGGGTCGAAACAATGGCCAAAGGGTTAGTTGGGCTTGGGGCAGATATTCTCTCAACCGGCGGCACGGCCAAAATGCTGCAAGATGCCGGCGTCCAAGTGACCGAAGTGGCGAAGTATACCGGGTTCCCTGAAATCATGAATGGGCGAGTGAAAACATTGCACCCCAAAATTCATGGAGGGCTTTTAGGACGGCGTTCCGTCGAGTCGCATATGCAACAGATGAAGGACCAAGGCATTGCCCCTATTGATGTGGTAGTGGTGAACCTGTATCCCTTTGAGTCGACGATTGCGAAGCCCGGCTGTACGTTTGAAGAAGCCATTGAGAATATTGATATTGGAGGGCCGTCGATGTTGCGCGCGGCGGCGAAAAATCACGAGGACGTGTTGGTCGTCGTCGACCCTCAAGATTATTCCCGAGTGTTGGAAGCCTTGCAGTCAGGGACCGTGTCGTTGAGTTTGCGGCGTGAACTCGCGAAAAAAGTCTTTTTCCATACGGCCCGGTATGACAGTTTGATTGCCAATTACCTGAATGCACAATTGGCTGAGTCAGTGGAACAGAAGTTTCCGTCGCTGCTGACCCTCACGTACGAAAAGGTTGACGATCTCCGGTATGGGGAAAATCCTCACCAAGGGGGCGCCGTCTATCAGGATCGTCACACGAAGGAGGCCTCTGTCTGCCAAGCTAAGCAACTGCATGGCAAAGCCATGTCCTACAACAATTACTTGGATGCCAATTCGGCCTTGGAGTTAGCCAAGGAATTCGATGAAACTGCTGTAGTCATCGTCAAACATAACAATCCCTGTGGGGTGGCGTTGGGTGATACGGCGGTAGAAGCCTATGTGCGGGCACGAGAAACCGATCCGGTGTCGGCATTTGGTGGAGTCATTGCCTGCAACCAGCCTGTAGATTTGGCGATGGCAAAAGAGGTGACGTCCACGTTTGTGGAGGTGTTAATTGCCCCGTCATTTAGCGATGAGGCGTTAACTGAATTGAAACGTAAAAAGGACCTACGCTTGCTCGTAGTTGGGCCGCTAGAAACCGCCCAACGAGATAACCTGGATATGAAAAAAATTGTGGGTGGGATTTTGGTGCAAGATCGGGATTTGGGATCGTTGCGAGAATTGGGTGACTTAACCATTCCCTCTCAACGACAACCCACCAATGAAGAATACCAAGCGTGCGATTTCGCGTGGAAAGTGTGCAAGCATGTGAAGTCCAATGCGATCGTGTTCGCCACATCTGAGCAAACGGTGGGAATTGGTGCAGGGCAAATGAGCCGGGTCGATTCAGTGAAGTTGGCCACCATGAAAGCCAATTTGCCGATTAAAGGCTGTGTGATGGCGTCGGATGCCTTCTTCCCGTTTCGTGATGGCATTGATGCGGCTATCAGTGCCGGCATAACTGCGGTCATTCAGCCAGGGGGCTCCATTCGGGATAAAGAAATCATTCAAGCTGTGGATGAACAGCAAGTGGCCATGATTCTCACGGGCATGCGTCATTTTCGACATTAAGAAAATTTGTGAGTTCCGCATGAGGATTGACGAACCTCCTCGCAATCTACCTATCTTCATTTCTAAACGATCATGAAACTTCTTGTTATTGGGAATGGTGGGCGTGAACATGCGCTCGTGTGGAAACTCGCACAATCGCCACGAGTCTCGAAAATCTATTGCGCACC
>JAQBGS010000322.1:0-4895 GCA_032128535.1 Nitrospirota bacterium | reverse complement strand
CTAACACTTAATCACCGGGCCGCAGGTTCGATCCCTGCATGGCCCACCAACAAAATCACCAATCGATTCGCATTTGGGAAAGACTGGGTGGCCTACTGAAATACTATCACCACAAGGCGGCATGAGTTATTTGACCATACGGCCTTTCCGCTCCCCACACATTTCCCAGAAATTGATATTTCTACAAGGATTTAGCGATGATCTACTGTACATAGGTATTATGAATGGTACATGGTTTGCTTTTCGTCTCATCATGGCATGATCGAACCAGTGTTTTGGTCACCTTAATGGCACATCAAAGCCCACACGTACCTAGCGTTTTGAATCTGCAATCGGTTAATCTGACATCGTTAAAAAGGTGAATAGCCCATATAACTAGATACTATCTGAGACCGAACATTAGGACTTCTGGAGGTGATCTATGTCCAACCTTTCCGCCAGCTCATCGTCAACCATTCTCCTGGTTGACGATGAGCCGGATATTCTCCGCTCGTTACAGTTAATCCTGAAACCTGAAGGGTACAACATTGACGTAACTTCGACAGGCGCCAGCGCCTTGGAAGCCATTAAAGAACATTCGTATGACGCGGTTCTTCTTGATGTCGGACTCCCCGACATGGATGGTTTATTGGTTTTGAAAAAAATGACAGAATACAGGCCTGACCTTCCCGTCATCATCCTGACAAGTTTCACTTCCCTTGAATCAGTGATTGGCCCTCTTGAGGATCAAGGTGCCTTTGCCTATTTGCACAAACCGATTAACCGCTCAGAAATTACGACCACGATTCGTCATGCCCTGAAGGCTCATAGTATGGCAAAAAAGATAGAGCAGACCCATCATTCCTTGATGGAAAGCGAAAACCGATTCCAAGCGGTCTTTCAATTCGCTACGGATGCCATTGTCTTGGCAAATCACACCGGCCGCATTATGGCGTGGAATCCTGCCGCAGAATTAATGTTCGGGTATACTGCCGATGAAGTGTTTGGGCAACCCCTCACGATTATCATGCCGCCCCGCTATCGAGCGGCCCATAGTCAAGGGCTAGACCGAGTGAATAAAACAGGGGAAACCAAGATGATCGGCAAAACAGTGCCACTCCATGGATTGCGGAAAAATGGTCAGGAATTTCCCATTGAAATATCCCTGAATTCCTGGACCACGGGGGCACATCCTTCCTATTCCGGTTTCATTCGAGATATCTCTCGCCGACCCCCTACAGAAGTCAACACCTAGCCTCAATGGGAATGTTGAAAAAAGCCGCCAGCGGCGTTCCCTGCCTTCGCCGAGCCTCCTTCGCCGAAGTGGCTACGAAGGCTGAAAGCGGCTACGCGTTTACGCGCTGAAGCGCTTCAACGCGCAAGCGCGCAGGTAGGTCGCCTTTTTGCCGTGCTCACGTACTGAGAGTACGCTCCGCGCGTCCAAAGGGCTGCGGCCTTGCTGGACGAACTTTTTTGAACATTCCCGTCCGCTACTGATATTGGCTCCACGGCTGGACTTTGCAATCCAAGTGAGAGAAATATTCGATGAAATTTCTAAGATCAAAGGAGGCATTTTGGAACAAAATGAATATGTGATTGGCATGATTTTCCTTTTACGATGGTGATTCAGTTTGAAAGGCCGGAATGTGTAGGTCACTTGGTTCCATTCCCGTGAGGCGCCCGCGTTTAAAGAGCGCATGTCCCTTTCCCCCTCGACTGACCACTTGATATTTGCGAAGGGTCACCGGAAGTGTTCCGCCACCTTCTTTGACGAGAACTAAGCGGTCATCTTTCACATTCAAAAGTTTGAAGCCTACCAAGGCATCTTTAGGGTCTAATTTCATCACAATGACTCCGCGACCAGGACCGGCCAATTGGGCCACGTCTTCTGCTTGGCACAGGAGTGCGCGTCCTTTGGTTGAGGCGACCGTCACCACCGTCTGTTTGAGTGGGCCCGTAATGATCTCAAGGCCAAGAACTTCCTCACCCTCTTTCAGCTTGCAGAATTTTCGACCCAGTCGTGTCGAGGGTTCTTGAAATGAACTCAGATCAAAGCGAAGCCCCATCCCACTGGTCGTGACGGCGAGTGCTTCCAGTGATGAGGGCGTTTGGGGTTTGCCCTTTTTGTCGAAGAGCGCAAGCTGGCCTCCATTTGACGATGAAGAAGTCGATTGCCCTGCACCAAGCCGCATGCGGTGATCAAAACTCCATCCGCCAATGATGCGTTCGCCATCTTTAAACTTAAAGAGCTTTTGTACAGGGTCCCCAAATCCACTCCGTGCTGGAGGAATATCTCCGATTCGTATGGTATAGGCGCTTCCGTAATTGGAAAAGAAGACGATGGGATCGAGGGTGCTTCCCCCGAGAATGGCCATCAAGCCATCGCCTTCCCGCACTCGGGCTTTCGAAAGATCTTTAATAATTCCGACTCGGCGGATCCAGCCGTCGGTTGAGATGGTAATCACTGCATCTTCTTTGACGCGAAAGGCGTCTGGATCAAATTCTATTTCCTCGGTTTGTTTGCGGCCAATTTTGGTTCGACGTTTGTCGCCGAAGGTCTTCGCCACTTCTTCGAGTTCCTGCTTGACCACATCCCATAATCTCTTATTGGAAGCTAAGAGCGCTTTAAGATCTTTGGCTTGACGCAATTTGTCCGTGAGTTCATCCAGCATTTTTTGAATTTCTGGCCTGGATAATTTGTAAATGGGTGTTTCGAGGATCGCTTCAGTTTGAATCGGCTCCAGACCGAATTGTTGTTGCAACTGGGCAGCAGAATCGGCTTTGCCGTCACTGGCGCGGATGATCCGTAAGACCTGATCGAGGGCATCAAAAATTTTCTTGAACCCGTTCAGAATATGAATGCGTTTCTCTAACACCTGTAGATCGTAGGTAAACCGACGGGTGACGGTGGTAAAACGGAAGTCGACGAACTGTTCCAACATCTGCTTGAGATTGAGACAATCAGGACGCGACACTGAAGAGCCGGGCACCGGGATCAGACAAGTCATGTTGACCGAGAAATTGTTTTGGAGGGGCGTGTGTTTGAAGAGATACGCCATAGCCAGGTGCGGGTCCGCGTCTTTTTGGCATTCCAAGGCAATACGCACGTCCGTGGTGGATTCGTCGCGCACATCCACTAGTTGGGGAATTTTTTTGGTGAGGATGAGTTCCCCAATGCGTTCCACAATGGTGGCCTTATCGACGGCGAAGGGAATGGAGGTAATGAGAATTTCCGATTTGCCCTGCTCGCCGGTATTGACGGCATATTCCCCTCGAAGTCGGATAGATCCCTGGCCAGTTTCATAGATGGCTCGAATTTCGTTCCGGCTATTGAGAATTTCTCCTCCTGTTGGGAAATCAGGGCCCTTTAGCGATTTCATGAGGTCAGCAATCGAGGCGTCTCGATTGGCAATGAGCGCAATGGCCGCGTCAATCACTTCGCACAGATTATGCGGAGGCATGTTCGTGGCCATACCCACCGCAATGCCGGTCGCTCCGTTAACCAGCAGATTGGGATACCGTGCTGGCAGGACCAGCGGTTCTTCCGCTTTGCCATCGTAGTTGGGCTGAAAGTCGACGGTGTTTTTGTTGAGTTCGTTTAACAGTTCAAGCGCGAGAGGGGTTAAACGGGCTTCGGTATACCGGTAGGCGGCGGGCCGGTCTCCGTCTTGACTCCCGAAATTGCCATGGCCATCGACTAAAGTGGCTCGGAGCGACCAATGTTGGGCCATACGAGCCATCGCATCGTAGACGGCCACGTCTCCATGCGGATGCCATTCACCGATGACGGACCCTACGACTTTGGCACTTTTGATGGGCGGGCGATCTGGGGTGAGCCGATGATTGTGAAACATCGAAAACAAGATACGCCGCTGCACCGGTTTTAAACCGTCGCGAATGTCGGGAAGGGCCCGAGAGGTAATGACCGACAACGCGTAGTTCAAATAGCGTTGTCGTGTGGTTTCATCTAAAGGAACCGGGATTACCGTGGTGGGCGTTTCGCCGGATGTCGAGGAGGGAGTTTTCGGGCGTTTAGCCATACAACAATGCCTTCAGTTTATTTGGGGGAATCAGTCACAAGAAAAAAATGAAACAGAAAAAGGGAAAGGGTATGAGAGGCATTCGTTCCGCTTCATGCGTTGCTACCGACACCGTACTTCTCACATTTTTTCAATTTACGGGACAGGTGCTGCTTCAGGCCCGAATTCTTTGGAAGGCGGTTTGAGTTCTTCCTCGGAAACTTTAGTTAAGGAAGGTAGTCCAAGCTTATCTTTGATCCGCGTCTTAACCCAGAAGGGATCCCACCATTCCGTGGGGTTGACCTGTTCGCCATGCAGAATGAGGCTAAAGTGTAAGTGGTCCCCACCTGCTAGTCCGGTTGTGCCTGACTTGCCTAGTGGTTGGCCAAGAGCCACAGCCTCTCCAACTTTGACCTCAATGGATGACATATGAGCATACAGGGATAGGAGTCCGTAGCCATGATCCAGGATGACCGTATTGCCATAAATCCCCAGATACCCGGCAAAGAGCACGATTCCATGATTGGCGGCCTCAACAGGATAATGCTGAGTGACGGCGAGATCAAAGCCTAAATGATCCTGGGTATCCACCACCTTCCCGTTATACATATATTCACGGTGATCAGCGAAAGAGGCCTGAACCTGGGAGCCAGAGAGTTGACGAAAGGCCCCTTTCCATAAAAGCTCTGGACGAGATTGTTTCGTGAGGTCGGTAATCGTTTGATTGTTCATGGTGCGCAACGTCCCATTGACTTGGAGAAAGTCTTGAAACAGATCGCCCTTGCTCGTCAGTTCAGGTGTTTGCGCCAGAATGGATGGAACGGTTTTTCTGATAAAAGAATCGGAAATGTTAATCGGGCGGGTTCGCCAGACTTGGGGTTTGACGTGAAAGTCCAC
>JAQBGS010000321.1:0-2702 GCA_032128535.1 Nitrospirota bacterium | reverse complement strand
ATTTCCCATAGTCTATTCCCCATCCTCCTTACTTTTCACTTCTTCCTTCAAATTTTTCACTCCTAACTCCATGATGGCTGGAAGCAGGGACTGGGCGGCTTGGCAGACTTCTTCTACGGATATTTGGCGCATACAGCTCTCTTCGCCACGAGAACAGCCTGGGTAAAAACATGCTTCACAATTTACGCCTTTGTAAATCACCTGTACCTTAGAACCTCGTGGTCCCCACACGGCGGGTTCCGTAGGACCGAATAATCCTAAAACCGGGCAGCCAACAGCCGCAGCCATATGCATAGGCCCACCATCATTGCCAATCAACAAGTGACTCCGCTTCATTAGGGTAGCTAATTGAGAAAGAGATGTGCTTCCCATCAGGTTCACTGGCTTGTGCTTGGCTAAATTCAGGATTTGCTGACCAATAAGAATTTCTTTTTGGCACCCAATCAACGCGACGCGAATCCCCTGCTCACTCAACCAATCAGCTACTGCGGCAAAGCGTTCTAAAGGCCAAGCTTTAAAATCGTATCTAGCTGTCGGATGTAAGAGAACGAGCGGTTCGCCATTAGCCGAGAAAGGCCTAAGTACCTCATCGTCATGTGGCCACACTTCAGAATGTGAATAGACCTCGGGCTTTCCGACCGACTCATAAATACCCAAACCAGCTAATGCTTGTTGATGGTATTCCACCATATGCATCGAGCCATAGGCGGAAGGCAAGACTTGTGAGTAAAATTTCCCTCGCCAACGTCGTTCTCTGTTATAACCCAATCGCACAGGCGCTCCGGTCACCCAGGAAAGAAAGGCCGACCGATCACTGTCTGTCAAATCAATAACCGTATCGAATTTTGCCTTTCGCACACGTTGAATAAACCGGAGCTGTTCCCACCAGGATTGCCTGGGGAGAACCCAGATCTCATCTAAATAGGGATTACCCTGTAGAACTCCTGCTGTCCCTGGATTGACCAGAAAGGTTATCTTTACGTCCGGGAATTGTTTGTGTAGCAAGGGCAGGATCGGGGTACTCAACACTACATCGCCAATGTATCGAAGCTTAATCAATAAAATGTTCTTCATCTACGAACAATCTCTAATGAAGGTTCCAAAAGCCAAAGGAAATATATAATATCACCAATGCCATCCCTCCCAGTTCATAGCCATACGGCATCCAGTCTTGAGAAAAGGGAATTCCTGGGAGAAGAAAATTTACACACCACCCATTGATTACAATCCAGCAGGGCCAGGATTTAAGCCAACTCATCACACAGCTCAAAAATTCTCAGGATATAGTCACTCAGCATACGTTACCCTAAACCTCATTAATTCAATAACTCACCTGCCAATTCGTCATCACCGACTGCACCAATTTCAACACGTCGTCCACAGTTATTCGGCATAAGTACTCATAGTCTTTTTGATAATCAACTCCTTGCCAATACGCATCCTCTGCCGATCCTTTGGTCAGCATCTTGGCATTCACCCCCCATGGAGCATATTGAATAGTGTCAGCCGCCCCATATAATCCAATCACTTTAGGCTTGGGCAACGCAGAAGCCACATGCATCGGCCCTGTGACATTGGAAATCACCAAGTCCAATTCCCCAAACACGGCCATCAACTCTCGCAAAGTGGTTTGCCCGGAAAGATTGAGAGGCTTCGTACGCATGATTTCGCCAATCAAGCGACACACTGCCATATCGTCACTACCACCCAGCAATATAATTTCAGCCTTATAGGTATCAATGAGAGCATCTGCCAGCTCCGCAAACCGTTCAAAGGGCCACACCCGCCAACTCGATCCTGCACTCGGAATCAATCCGATTCGTCGTATCGGCTCATTGCTCTTCTTTGCCAACAAGCACCGTCCTTGCTGTTTTTCTCTGTCTGTCAAAATTATTTCTAACTCACCAGCTTGCAGGTTACTCTTTCCAAGCATGGCACCAACCAGATCTAATTTTTGTTCGATTAAATGCCTGCCATCTCGACGTACTTTGATGGGATAGTTATAGAGAAATCCACGCCCACGATTTCTGAAATCTTCCCCATATCGCCTCCTAGCTTTGGAGAAATAGGTAAGAATGGCACTACGGGCACCACTAAAAAGATCAAGCGCAATATCAAATCTTTCTTTTTGTAAATCTCGAATAAAATGGACCCAATTACTTCCACGTTTCCAGCACCCCTCCTTCTTTGATTCTGACCGATCAATTCGAATCAGTCGGTCAACCGATGGGTTATTGACCAGCACTTCTGCCGTCGGTCCATCAACAAGCACGGCAAAATACCCCTTTGGATAAGACTTTTTCAGAAGAGAAATGATCGGGGTGATCAGCACGACGTCGCCAATCGCGCGAATCGCAACAATTAATATACGTGTTGGCAATTCCGGATTAGACAAAAAAGATTGAGAAGAAATGCCTCGAGAATTATCGGCCATACTTCACTGTCCTGACTGAATTAGCTAGAAAGCCACAACAAACTATTCCTTTGCAAGCACACCATCATATAACCCATATAATTGTTCCATCATACGTTCAACAGAAAATTTTTCGACCACTCGTTTTTTCGCTTCCTCTCCCATCTGGCGACATGTCTCTGGATTGTGGCATAACGTAAGGAGCCCATGGCATAACGCTTCCACATCGGCCGGCTTGACTAAAAGCCCTGTTTTACCATGTTGAACCACTTCAGAAATACCTCCAACC
>JAQBGS010000320.1:0-4840 GCA_032128535.1 Nitrospirota bacterium | reverse complement strand
ATATTACATGGACATGACCCGCTGTTTGTTTTGCGGCCTCTGTGTTGATGCTTGTCCGGTGGATGCATTGGGTATGACTCAGGAGTATGAATGGGCTGTGTACGATAAACGCCAACTACATTTAAATAAACAGCAGCTTTTGGCCATCGGGGATCGAAACTTTCCGGTTCGTGAAAAACGGTTGGAGTTTCAACATCCCAATGTGGCGTATTTTAATGTGGGATTTAAAGGAATTCCTCAGAAGGAAGCGTAATGGGGTTGCTGGCGATTATTTTTCTGAACGGTTTTGTGAACGAGTGACGACGAGTTTTTCCTGATTTCAGCTGCGACGACCTTATGGAAACCTTTGTCTTTTTTTATTTTGCCAGCATCATTGTGGTGACCGCTGGGTTAGTAGTCGCGCTCAAAAATCCCGTCTATAGTGCCTTGGCTCTGTTGGTCATGTTTTTCCATGTAGCCGGGCTGTTTGTCACCTTACATGCGGAATTTTTAGCGATCATTCAAATCCTGGTCTATGCCGGAGCCATTCTGGTGCTCTACCTCTTTGTGGTCATGCTCCTGAATTTAAAACGAGAAGAACATTTCCATAGTCAGCTTATTGTCGGATTATTTCTGGGGTGTGTCCTCTTTGCAGAAGCCGTTCTGCTGGTCCTAAAAGGAGAGACAACGCTGGGGAATAATCTCGCCGCGTCTGCTGCTCCCATAGAACTCACACGAGGGAATACGGAATCCATTGGTGAGCTTCTCTATTCCACCTATCTGTTTCCCTTTGAAGTCGCCTCGCTGATCTTGCTGGTGGCCATGGTGGGTGCGGTGATCCTGACAAAAAAAGGTATTTTGGAGGTCAAGAGTTAATGGATGTTCCTGTCACCTACTATGTCGTGTTGAGCGGCATGGTCTTTTCTATCGGATTAGTGGGTGTGCTCATTCGGCGCAATATCATTATTATTCTGTTATCCATTGAGTTGATGCTGAATGCCACGAACATTAATTTTGTGGCGTTTTCTTCCTATCTAGGAAATCTGTCTGGTCAGGTCTTCGTGTTTTTTGCTCTTACCGTGGCTGCTGCAGAAGTTGCCGTCGGATTGGCGATTATTATCGCACTCTACCGTCATTCGGCGAGTATCAACATTGACGACTTCCGGTTGCTGAAATGGTAAGGCGATGGTCTACGCCTTAATTCCCCTGCTCCCACTTCTGGCCTTCGTGGTCCTTGGTCTCGGTGGTCACGTGATCAAGGAACGGGCGCATTTGATTGCCGTGCCTGCCGTCGTCGGTTCCTTTCTCCTTTCCCTGATGGCCCTGAGTGAAGTCGCCAATGGCGTGGTCCTGCGGATTCCTCTCTATACCTGGGCGAATTCCGGCGATCTCACCATTACCTTAGGGCTGTTTGTCGATCAGTTGACCGCGGCTATGTTGATGCTGGTGACCATCGTGAGTTCGCTCGTGCATATCTACACGATTGGATATATGCATGGCGAACCGGGCTATGCTCGATTTTTTAGTAATATTGCCTTGTTTACGTTTTCGATGTTGATGCTGGTGATGTCTGATAACTTCTTGCAGCTGTTTGTCTTTTGGGAAGCAGTGGGCCTGTGTTCCTATTTGCTCATTGGACATTGGTACGAACGGCAATCGGCCCGAGCTGCCGCGACAAAAGCCTTTCTGGTGAACAGAGTCGGCGATTTTGGATTTATGGTGGGCATCTTGTTGGTCTTTGTCACGTTTGGCAGTTTGCAATATCAGTCGGTTTTTTCCCAGCTGGATAAAGTTGCTGGGGGCACGGTAAACCTGCTGGGGACTATTGGTGGGAATTGGGAAATCTCCGTCATGACCATGATCTGCCTATTTCTGTTTGTGGGGGCAGTCGGCAAGTCCGCGCAGGTCCCGTTGCACGTTTGGTTGCCGGATGCGATGGAAGGACCAACGCCGATTTCGGCGCTCATCCATGCAGCAACGATGGTGACAGCCGGGGTCTTTATGGTGGCCCGCTTGGCTCCACTCTATAACCTTTCGCCGGTAGCCATGGATGTGGTGGCCGTCGTTGGGGGAGTCACGATGTTTTTCGGGGCCACTATTGCGATGACTCAAACGGATATCAAACGTGTTGTGGCCTATTCCACTTTAAGCCAACTGGGATACATGATGATGGCCTGTGGGCTGGGAGCCTATGTCTCCGGGATGTATCATTTGCTCACCCACGGGGCGTTTAAAGCCCTATTGTTCCTGGGATGTGGTGCCGTGATTATTGCCTTGCACCATGAACAAGATATGAGAAAGATGGGAGGCCTCAAGGACAAATTGCCGGTTACCTATTGGACGTTTGTGATTGGTTCATTGGCTCTGGCAGGCTTTCCGTTGACGGCAGGATTTTTTAGTAAGGATGCCTTGTTGTTGTCTTCCTGGATGTCAGGGGGGCTAGGACAAGTGCTCACGGTGCTGGGATTACTGACTGCCCTAATGACCGCGTTTTATAGTTTCCGTTTGGTGTTTGTGACCTTTTGGGGTGAATCCCGCGTTGATCCCCACCATGCCGGACATATTCATGAACCTTCCAAGACGATGACGGTCCCGCTCTTAATTCTTGCCGTGTTGAGTATTCTGGCGGGCTATATCGGCATTCCTGAATTTCTTGCGCCAGCGTTTTCTGGTGGAGAAAGCGCGGGGCATCATGAAGGGGCTGCGGCCATGGGAATAATGGTGGCGGCAACCGCGATGGGAATCTTGGGAATTGCCGGGGCGTATTTTGTGTATGTGAAATCACCTGGCTTGCCGGATCGTTTAGCGACGCAATGGCAATCACTCTATCAATTGTCATTGAACAAATGGTTTGTTGATGAAGCGTATGATCGAACAGTCGTCACACCGACCTTGAAGATGGCTGATAGTTTATGGAAACGAGTGGATGTGGCAATAATTGATGGTGCGGTCAATGGAGTCGCGCGTGCCGTGGCCTGGGGAGGATGGGTGACGCGGGTACTTCAAAGTGGGCAAGCACAAAACTACGCGCTGGCCATGACGGTCGGCGCTGTAGTGATTCTCGGGGCGCTGATTTTTTTGTAATTTCAAGGGTAGGGGAAAATGGTGCAGGAGAAAAATAAATTGTGACTGAAGTGGTAGCAACTGGGGGCATACCCTGGCTCACGTTGGTTCTGATTCTACCGTTGGTTGGTGTGATCGCGACGTTGCTAGCGCACGAGTCGTTGTCTCGACATATTGCGTTGGGAACGTCATTGATCACGTTTGTCGCGTCGTTGCCCCTCTGGTTTGCGTTTGATATTGGCACTAGCGGCATGCAATTTGTCGAGAAACATCTATGGATTGATTCTCCGGCCATCCATTATGCCTTGGGTGTCGATGGCATCAGCATGCCATTAGTGCTTCTGACTACATTGTTGACGCCGTTATGCATTCTCGTGTCCTGGACGGCAATCGAAACACGAATCAAAGAATTTTTGATCAGCTTGCTCGTCATGGAAACCGCGACCATCGGCGTGTTTGTGGCGTTAGATTTTGTGCTCTTTTATATCTTTTGGGAAACCATGCTAATTCCCATGTATTTGTTGATTGGCGTTTGGGGCGGACCGAATCGTGTTTATGCGGCGATTAAGTTTTTTCTCTATACCCTGGCAGGGAGTATTCTTCTGCTGGTCGCGATTTTAGTGTTGTATTTTGAAGGCGGACGAACCTTCGATATTCTGGCGCTCACGCACGCCTCCTACGCCCCGAGTTTGCAGGCGTTGTTGTTCTGGGCGTTCTTTGTCGCGTTTGCCGTGAAAGTACCCATGTTCCCGTTTCATACGTGGCTGCCGGATGCGCATGTGCAGGCTCCGACGGCGGGTAGCGTCATTCTGGCAAGTGTCTTGTTGAAGTTGGGGACATATGGGTTCTTACGTTTCTCGTTGCCCATGTTGCCGGATGCGTCGGTCACCTACACTCCGATCATAATGACCCTGTCAGTGATCGCGATTATTTATGGTGCCTATATGGCTCTTGCGCAAAGTGACATCAAGAAGTTAATTGCCTATTCCAGTGTCAGCCACATGGGCTTTGTGACGTTGGGGATTTTTGCATTCAATGCCCAAGGGATCGAGGGTGCCGTCCTGCAGATGGTCAATCACGGGATTACGACGGGTGCGCTCTTTATGTGTGTGGGGATTATTTATGAGCGCACGCATAGCCGGGAAATTAGCGAGAACGGCGGGCTGGCCAAAGCCATGCCGAAGTATGCCACCTTCTTGGTTATCTTCGCCCTGTCTTCCGTTGGACTGCCGGGCATGAATAGTTTTGTCGGTGAATTTTTGGTGTTGCTTGGCGTGTTCGCCTGGGACAAGTTGACGGCAACATTAGCCGCGTTGGGCATTATTTTAGCTGCTGTGTATATTTTGTATTTGGTGCAGCGGGTGGTGTATGGCCCAGCCTCTCCAAAGATGCTTCCCAAATTAACCGATCTGAATGCCCGTGAATTTGGCATGCTGGTCCCATTGGTGGTGTTGGTGTTTTGGATTGGACTCTATCCCAAACCACTTTTGGATGTGATGCATGCGAGTGTCGAACGTGTGGTTGCTTCGCAATCCGCATCGGTTATTGTGCAACAAGATGGTGTTCCATTGGATCATCATACCTTGGTCATGTCGGAAGTCCTTTCTCCCGCCTTGCCTTCTCTTGAATACGAGGCCACTCCATGAGTCTCCCACTGGCTGATCTGGTCACGATCCTTCCCGAATTGCTGATTGTGGGAATGGCCTGTCTGATTCTCGTTCTTGATCCTATTACTTCGACAGGCAAAAAAGATTTCCTGGCTTGGATGAGTCTCGGTGTCTTGGGGGTCTGTGCGTTG
>JAQBGS010000319.1:0-7786 GCA_032128535.1 Nitrospirota bacterium | reverse complement strand
GGGTAATGCGGCAAGCCCCGGCATGTGTTTTCCCTCAAGTAGTTGGAGGGCGGCGCCCCCGCCGGTCGAGATGAAGGACATGCTTTCCGACTCGCCGGCCTTGTAGACGGCCAAGGCCGTATCGCCCCCACCGACAATGGTTTTGGCATAGGCGTTGGCAACTGAATGGGCCAGTGAAAACGTCCCTCGGGAATACGCATCACGCTCAAACACGCCCATGGGCCCGTTCCATAAGATGGTTTTGGCATTTTGGACCGCTTCCGCAAAGAGTCGAACGGAAGCTGGCCCGATATCCAAGCCATACCAACCGGGAGGAATTTCCTGGGTAGTGACAATCATCGTTTCGGCGTCAGGTTCTAAACTTGACGCCACGACGCAGTCAACAGGCAGATAGAACTTAATTTTTTGCGCCATGGCTTGTTTGAGGATTTGTTTGGCTAAATCTAGCATGTCGTCTTCGACTAACGATTTCCCGATCTCGAAGCCCAGGGCTTTGATAAACGTAAACGCCATCCCTCCACCGATGATGACTTTGTCGACCTTCCCGGCAAGATTTTTAATCACCTCAATTTTTCCCGAAACCTTTGCACCTCCTAAAATAGCCACAAAGGGGCGAGTAGGATTTTCAACGGCTCCTTCTAAGGCTTCGACCTCGCGTTTCATCAAAAAGCCTGCTGCCGAGACTTTCACGTATTTGGTGATGCCTACGGTTGACGCATGCGAGCGATGGGCCGTTCCAAAGGCTTCGTTGATATAGACATCGGCAAAGGCTGCCAGTTGAGATGAAAACTGGTCGTCGTTCTTTTCTTCGCCGGGATGAAATCGTAAATTTTCAAGAAGAATCACGTCTCCAGGTTTGGCCTGTTTCACGGCGCTCTCAACCTTAGTGCCGATGCAATCATCCACAAAGACCACGGGTTTGTTCAAAAGGCGATGAAGACGTTTCGCGACCGGGGCGAGACTGAAGGCTGGGTTTGGGCGGCCATCGGGTCGGCCTAAGTGCGAACACAGGATGACCACGGCATCTTCGTCAATGGCCCGGTTAATGGTCGGCAGTGCGGCTCGCATCCGTGAGTCGTCGGCAATTTCACCGGTATCATCAAGGGGGACATTGAAGTCCACCCGAATGAGGACCCGTTTGTTGCGGAGGTCAACTTGGTCGATGGTTTGTTTGGCCAGGTTCATGACTCGCTCTGCCTTCCTTGAGAACTGGAGTATGGCGGGATCTTCACCAAGATAGCCCGCGGTTCGGTCGTGAGTTATCCCTTTTGGGCGAGAACTTTGACAAGGTCACGTAAACGGCACGAATACCCCCATTCATTGTCATACCACGCAAAGACTTTCACTAAACGTTTGTCCATCACTGCCGTGAGTGGAGCGTCCACTGTTGCGGAATAGGAACATCCATTGAGATCAGTCGAAACTATTGGGGCTTCAGAAACTTGCAAATATCCTTTTAATGACCCTTGGGCGGCTTGTTTAAATGCGGTATTGACGGTTGCCGCATCGCAATCCTTTTCCACTTCAACCGAGAGGTCAATGAGAGATACATTTGGTGTGGGGACGCGGATGGCCATGCCGTCGATTTTTCCTTTCAATTCGGGAATCACAAGATGCAAGGCTTTAGCGGCTCCCGTTGAAGTTGGAATCATCGACAAGGCTGCAGCCCTCGCTCGGCGTAAATCTTTATGCGGGAGGTCGAGGAGCTGTTGATCGTTCGTATACGAATGGATCGTGGTCATAAAGGCATGCTTGATGCCAAACTCTTGTAAGATGACTTTAGAGACAGGGGCCAAACAATTCGTCGTACAAGATGCATTGGAAATAATCGTATGGGCTTGCGGATTGTACGTGGATTCGTTGACTCCCAGAACTATGGTGATGTCGGGATCTTTTGCTGGGGCGGAAATGATCACTCGGGAGGCTCCAGCCGTCACATGTTGACTCGCACTCTCGTGATCGGTAAATCGGCCGGTGGATTCAATCACAAAATCAACTTGGAGTTCTTTCCATGGCAAGGTCTTGGGGTCTTTCATGGCAAAGATACGAATCCGTTTGCCATTGACCGTTAAGGAATCTTGGTCGTACTGCACTTCCCCTTGAAAGCGCCCATGTATGGAATCGTAGGTCAGTAGATGTGCCAGCGTTTTCGCATCCGTCAAATCATTGATGGCGACAATTTCAATGTCGGGATCTTGAAAGCTGGTCCGAAGGAAGTTTCGTCCGATACGCCCAAATCCATTGATGGCAACACGAATACTCATGTGAATCTCATTGTCCCCTAATAGTTGATTTTTGTTGGTGCAAAAGGAGTCCGGATAGTAACGAGGGGTCTAAGAACTGTCAAGAAATGCTTCATGTGCCACGCTCAAATTTTCATCGCGTCTTTGACTTCTCTCATGGTCTCATTCGCGACCAGTGATGCCCGTTTCCGGCCTTCTTCGACGACCTCTTGTGTCTGCTTGGGTTGGGCTGTCACGCCCGCCCGGGTTTCCCACATGGGAGAAAATCGTTCAACCATGGCGTCGCCCACCTGTTTTTTGCAATCGAGGCATCCAATGGCTGCCGTTCGACAATCGATGTCGATTTGTTTGATGGTGGAGTCAGTAGAAAATATTTTGTGGAAGTCATAGACCGGACACAGGGCAGGATTGCCTTTATCGGTCCGTCGGACCCGCGCAGGGTCGGTGACCATAGTTTTGAGCTTTTGCCGAACAGTCGGTTCGGTATCGGACAGATTAATCGTATTGTGATAGCTCTTACTCATTTTTCGTCCGTCAATCCCTAACACTTTAGGAAATTTGGTCAAATATTCTTTGGGTTCTGGGAAGACGGGTGTGTACAAACTATTGAACCGACGGCCCACTTCTCGTGTCAGCTCCAAATGCGGGAGTTGGTCTTTCCCTACCGGAACCAGATCAGGCTTATACAAAAGAATATCTGCCGCCTGGAGCACGGGATAGCCTAAAAACCCATAGGTTGAGAGATCCTTCTCTTTGATTTCGTCTTGTTTCTCCTTATAGGTAGGATTTCGTTCCAGCCAAGGGATAGGAATAATCATCGAGAACAATAAATGCAGAATGGCATGTTCAGGGACATGAGATTGAATGAAAACCGTCGCTCGATTCGGATCAATTCCTGCCGCGATCCAGTCAATGAGGAGTTCTTGCGAGAACTCTTTCAGACGGCTGGTATCGGCATAATTGGTTGAGAGGGCATGCCAATCGGCCACAAAGAAAAAACAATCATGCTCGGCTTGGAGCGTTTTCCAATTTTCCAAGGCACCAAGCAAGTTGCCCAAATGCATGAGCCCGGTGGGTTGCATGCCGCTGAGTACGCGTGTCGCCATTTTAAAGGAGTTCCTCTGACTTTTCGGTGATTAAGCTGGCAAAAAAGGCTGGCCAATGAGTCGAAACATGAAGAAAATAAAAGAGCTGATAATTGGAATGCGTGAATCAAGCATTAACAACCCAAAGATGATGAGCATGCCATAGGGCTCTAATCGATTCAAGGTCATGGCTGGCTTAGGGGGGAGCAAACTGCGCAAGACGCGGCTGCCATCCAGCGGCGGAAATGGAAGGAGATTAAAGGAGAGCAAAACGATATTGACGATCATGGATGATAAGGCCATGGCGGTCAGTGGAACGAGTAGCATGCCTAACAAATCTTCCCGAGGTTCGGCGCCAGGTTGAGGCGGCCAATTCGCTTGAATGGTGGGGTCCACATACACAAAGAGCAGCAGTAAGAGGCCGCTGACAATGGCCAAGAATAAATTCATAAGTGGACCGGCGAGGGCGACAAAGGCCATATCACGTCGCGGATT
This sequence comes from Nitrospirota bacterium, assembly GCA_032128535.1. Lineage (GTDB taxonomy): Bacteria > Nitrospirota > Nitrospiria > Nitrospirales > UBA8639 > Nitrospira_E. The sequence goes on along the minus strand of JAQBGS010000319.1, from coordinate 3,963 downwards.
GTGGAGTTGAGAGGGATTAATGGGCACTGGCTTGGCCCACCCAAAAATAACCCCCCCTGGGACGAGCGACAGCATGAGAGGGACAAGGATACTCCCCCACAAGTCAATGTGAGGAAGAGGATTCATCGTCAAGCGCCCCTGTGATTTCGCGGTCTGATCGCCGAAAAAATTTGCGACCCAACCATGGGCGTATTCGTGAAGGACCACGGCTGCGACCAGCGGTACTAGCATATACGAAAGCGTATGAATAAAGGAGGCGATGGAATCCATGAATTTAATTTAATTGCGTGAAATTTCGATTATTGATTTGGAGGAGATAAAGACGACGATTCAATATGCCTGCCGAACTGAAAGAAGCAAAGCCGCTGAGCGCTGGTAAGTCCGACCGTCGGACGAGTTGGTCCCAAACATCTTGCCCAGATTGGGCCTCATTGCGAATCGCTTCCAGGACTAAGGTCGCGGCATCGTAGGCTTGAACGGCAAAGAGCGAGGGGTCTTTGTGATATTGGCTGCGATAGCGTTGAATGAACATTTGCACATTGGAATCAGGGCTGTTGAGGAAAAATCCATCCACGAAAATACTGCCATTCAGGTCTTGTTTGGCCCATCGAAACAATTCGGGATTATGCCAGCTATTGCCTCCAAGAAGCGGGACATTCATATCAAAAAATGCCAGTTGCGCGGCAATGATGGCCAGGTGCACGGGTTGCCCTGGGAGAAAGACGGCGTCAAAACCAGGGGTATAGACCAGGCGTTCTTCCCCTGTTCGTGTTTCCTCCGGTTCCTCAAGACCATATTGGGCAAGGTCCTTGGTTTTCATACGACGCAATTGTTCGCTAACGTCCGTTTGTTCCTCCGTATATTCTTCGACCGCAATCACCTCTCCCCCAGAATGGATGACTTCTTTGGCAAACATATCGGCCAATTCACGCCCATATGCGGTTTTTGGATAGATGATACAAAACCGATGGTAACCCAATTGCATTACCGCATATTCCACGAGACGTTTGGCCTGAACGGAAGACGTCATGGCCGTATTGAACCAATACGAGCCATATTGCCGGACATTGAGGAGCGTGGAAGATGGCGTGATAAAGGGGGTGGCATAATCATCCGGCAGGCGACCGAGGCTGCGGATTTCTCTAGACAACAATGGTCCAATCACGGCTCGAGGTTGAAACTCATCAAGGAGTTGTTGCATCTCGACCCGTAGTGGTGCGGTGAGGGTGGTCGTGTCTTTCACCACGAGCCCTACAGACGAGAGCCCCCACTGTTCCTTCGCAATGTCCATAGCCAGTCGAATGCCATTGAGTAAATCCGTACCATAGGGTTTCATGGGGCCGGAAAACGGCAGGGCCACTCCCAGAATATGTTGATGCACTTTGATTTTGCTAATGAAGGATTGCAGCAACGCCAACGCCGTTTGTGCATAGGGATGGGTCGGAAAACGTTTTAGAAATCCACGGATATCGCGTTCGGCCAATACCTCATCACCCCGGGTGGTGTGGAGTTCAATCATGCGGATGGTGGCGATATCTCCTGGATAGCGAGTCGAGAAGCCTTCCACCAATTCCTGAAGCGCGTCTTCATTTAATTGTTGTAACACCAAGGTTTGTGTCAATTGTTCCAATTCAAGTCGTTCAGCAGGCGCGACCACCATCATTTCATTGAGTGCCGCTTTCACCGCGCCGAGGGGGTTGTGATTGTCCAACTCAGCCTGACGAATACGTTGAAACAGATTTCGGCGCAGCTCTTGGTCCGCCGCATAATCCAGAGCTTGGTACAATTGTGTCAGGGCTTGGGAATATTCCTGGTTGTGGCTATACAATTCGGCCATCAACACCCGAGCCGGATTCGTGACGGGCGCAAAGGGAAATTCTTCCAACAGTTGCCTCACCACGGTCAGCGCTTCTGCTATCTTGCCCTCTTGCTCCAGAATGGTTGCCTGCAGGAAATAAGCATCTTGAAGAATGTCCGGCGATGGGAGGGAATCAATCAGCGCTTCTACGGTTTCGAGTGCGCGAGTGGTTTTCCCGGCTTCTAGTTGAGTTTTGGCCTGCTCTAACGTGTTGAGTTCAGGAGATACGGCCCCAAACGAGGGATGCGGGGTAAGGAAGAAGAGGAAGAGAAGTCCCAGCCTGAGAATTACCGCGAGCTGGGCACGACAACCCCACCAGGTTCTGGTATGTGACAAAGCCGTCATACGAATGGGCAATGTGATGAGACGAATGAAGTACCGGTCAGAGGTGTCGATCAAAAATTTAATGCAGGATTGAGATGATTATACTGGGATTTCAGATTATTATATCAGGAAGTGCGCTTACCTAAATAGGAGAACACCACAAATTCTGTCAAAGGCCAAAGGAGCTGAAGGAAAACCGTCTAGATGGAATCCATAGAAAATCGTTTGCCTAAGGAATCTATGCAAGACTTAATGGACGAATACCTCACGATGTTGCAAGTGGAAAGTGGCTGTGCGGCCAATACCTTGGCGGCCTATCGTCGGGATTTGCGGAAATTAGTTGATTTTTTTCAACAGGAAGACCTCACCGATCTTCAAGCCCTCACGAAACCCTTGTGGGTGGAATTTCTCGGTAGCCTGAAAAAATCCGGGTTATCGTCCTCATCGATTGCCCGATGTCTCGCTGCGGTCAGGGGGTTTTATAAACATGTGGCGGCGAGCCAAGGGAACAGCGGTCTCGAAGGGGTGTTAAAAGGGACACCGAAACAATGGGTGCAACTCCCCAAACTCTTGTCTGAAGCCGAAGTCACGCGGCTCCTCAATTTGCCTGCCATGGATCATCGCGAGGATCGGCGGGATGCCGCTATGGTCGAACTGTTATATGCTACGGGTCTTCGCGTCTCGGAGCTCGTGAATTTGGAAGTGGCGCATCTCAACCTAGAAGTGGGGTTTCTTCAGGCGACCGGCAAGCGCGACAAGCAGCGAATTGTGCCCATCGGGGATAAAGCACGCGAATTGGTCTCGGAATATCTGCAGTCCGCTCGCCCAGCTTTTGCCAATAAACGAACGTCTTCGGCGTTGTTTCTCACCAGGCTGGGTCGGGCCATGAGCCGACAATATTTTTGGAAAATGCTCAAGGATCGCACGGCTCGAGCTGGGATTACCAAGCCCATCTCGCCACATATGCTCCGGCATTCGTTCGCGACCCATCTGTTGGATCATGGAGCCGATTTGCGATCGGTCCAAATGATGTTGGGCCATGCCAGCATTGCCACCACCCAAATCTACACCCATGTCGAGCACACCCGCCTCAAAAAAGTCCACGACAATTATTTTCCCCGCAAACACCGAAATTCAGAGATATCAGGTTCCAGATGACATTCAATTCGAATGGATGATTAAGCTAAAGTTGCAATTTGGAAAAGGGGTGTGGCAGGCTAATCTTTGGTATTCATTCTATTTTTAGAGGGGGTTGGCGATGAAGTATAAGAAGCAAGTGCATTATGTAAAAGGGGTCTTTGCGTGCCCTAAATGTTGCAAACACTTTGTGCAAGAGAAGTGGTTAGAGGAATTTCGAGTGCGGTGTCATGTGTGCGATTATCGCGGCGCTTTGACGCATGTGTCGGTGGAAGAGCAAATTGATGAGGAAATTGGGCGGCAGTAACGGTTTTTCTTTTTGCCATTTTTCAGTCATTCCTATCGGGGGTCATCAGTCCGCAGGCTTTTTCTTACCTCTGGAATTTCTCGAATTCCGATGATTGCTCAACCTGCTGTACGTCTGCTTCTGGGACTGATCTTTCTGTGCCTTGGGTGTTCACAGGTTGCGGCACAGGTTCAATCTCAACCTGACACCATTCAGGTGCTTGTCGCCTACCATTCCCTGTCCGGCAATACCAAAATTATGGCTCAGAGCGTGGCTGAAGGAGTTCAGACTGTTCCCGGCACGCGTGTGTTGTTGCATACGGTGGGGGAGGTGACAGCGGATCTGTTATTTAGCAGTG
>JAQBGS010000318.1:0-5368 GCA_032128535.1 Nitrospirota bacterium | reverse complement strand
CCCTGGTCTGAACAGGCGGTATGAATGATGATCTCTGGCCGCACTCGATCCAAGAGAGTCCGAACTTCCTGAGGTTGTTGCAGGTCGCAGACATGAAAGGTCACGTCTGGGATAGCAATGGCAGCGGTACGATGGAGGGTGCCAGTTGCCGTAAAATGATGAGCCCGTTGCAAGAGACACGTTCCTAAAAACCCTGCTCCACCTGTTACCAGAAGTCGTGGTCTCATATGTGTGAATTGTAGCCCAATGACCAAAGGAAATCTTGTGTGCTGGAGGTGAGTTGAATAGAATGAGTGCGGCGTAAGGAGAATGTTCGTTTATGGAAATTGACCATGGCCATGATTGATTTACGAAGTGATACGGTGACGAAACCTACCGCCGGCATGCGGCAAGCCATGGCCTTTGCCGATGTGGGCGATGATGTGTATGGCGAAGATCCGACGGTAAACCGGTTGGAAAGGATGGCCGCAGCGTTACTCGGGAAAGAGGCTGGCTTGTTCGTGCCCACAGGGGTGATGGGCAATCAATTGTCGATTCGATTACATACGCAACCGGGTGATGAAGTCATTGTTGAAAGTACGGCACATATCCTTCGCTATGAAGGTGGATCGGCTTCGTCCTTGTCAGGTGTGCAACTGTGTCCGGTACCGGGGAAGCGAGGCCTGTTATCTCTCGAAGCGGTGGAATTGGCGATTCGACGACCAGATTTGCATACGCCTTCGTCCACGCTCTTATGCTTGGAGCAGACGCATAATGTCGGTGGCGGGTCGGTGTATCCCCTGGAGACGATTCATGAATTGACTGCTCTTGCACGTCGGCATGGTCTTGCTGTGCATTTGGATGGGGCCCGATTATTTAATGCCTCGACAAAAACGGGAGTGTCGGTGGCGGAGTATGCTGCGGCTTTTGATACGGTGTCGTTTTGTTTATCGAAAGGGTTAGGCGCTCCGGTTGGGTCGATGGTGGTGTCCGATACTGGTCGTATTCAAAAGCTTCGTCGGTTGCGAAAAGTGTTTGGTGGTGGGATGCGACAAGTCGGGATTTTAGCAGCTGCTGGTATTTATGCGCTGGAACATCATGTGACCCGTTTGAGTGAAGACCATGCGAATGCTCAGCATTTGGCACAATTATTACACGGGATTCCTAGAGTCACGATTGATGTCGAGTCGGTCGAGACGAATATGGTGATGTTCCAAGTGCCTCAATCCCCAAAGTCCACGGAACAATTACTTGAGGATTGCCGTGAAGCTGGTGTGTTGCTGAATGCGGTTGGCGATCGGTCGTTTCGTGCCGTGACGCATTTGGATGTGAATCGTGAGGACATGGAAGCTGCAGGGCAGGGGTTTGCCCGCGTGTTTGCCAGCTTGTAAATAGGCGATGAGGTTTGGGTTCGTTGACAGGAGGGGATGACCTTCCTACAATTTTGGGAATTATTGAAGAAAGAGGAGGTCGCGTGAGTTCCTTCCCAGCCGTTTCGTTTCAGCAGATTTCCCAGATTTTGGAATTGACTGATCAATTAGACCTTTCGCGTGAAGCGGTTGAAATTCCGTTGTCGCCAGAAAGTCCAGGTGTAGTTCACCGTCTGGCCAATGGGAAAATCGAAATTGTGGTGGATGCCGATCTGCCTTTTGACGAATGGTTGCCGACGGTGACCCCGAAAGTTCAAGCCTTGATGACAGAAGATTCATCCTCATAGGATTTTTACCAAAGGGGCCTCAAACGCATGGCAGTACGTGATCGAGAATGGCCAGGATATACCCTTTGGTATGCTGCCAGGACTGTGGCCGGTTATGGACGTATCAGGGCCATGATGTGGTGGCCTTGGATTTGACTTGCTCCTTAGGCCCCGCGAGCATCGGCGAAGGTGTCTCTCCTCGAATGTGTGCGATTTGCGAAGGTCGGTGTCATGCTCCTGCGGCAGAGATTTGATCGGTTGATCTGATAGTGAACCAGCAAATTGAATTGGCTTCGAGAGAGAAGCCTTATTCTGACCCGTTACGAGCCCACGGCTACCGCTTCGCCCTTCATGTCGGTTTCCCCTGAAGCACCCTTTGTTTTTTCTACAGACCATTCCTGAGGCGTGATTTTTAAGATGTGGCCTTTCAGCGTATAAAACTCGCCTTCCGGAATCTCTACCTGGTTATTCTCCCCGACGTTGATGGTGAGCACTCGCTTTTTGTTGCTGTTGGTGGTCAGTATCAGCCCCTTATCCGAGCGTTCCAAGTGGTACGCGCCTTGTTCATTGATGACCAGAGAGTTGGCTTCAATTTTGGCATGAAGCTTTCCCCCTGAATCGAAAATGGCGAAGTTAACCCGAATCGGGACGCCGCCGGTTTTCCTAAATTCCAAATCAAGTTGCGGCAAACCTTCTATTTCCACGGTTCCGTTGGAATTCCGATACCAATGTGGTCCGACTTTCACATCCATGCCCACGATGCCTCCTTCTCACGCAAATTATAATAAAATCAGGATGAAATTGGAGGGTATTGTACTGACCAGATGCGTCTGCTGGCTAGAGGAAACTTTCTTGGAAAGGCGAGGTTGGGACGATTATGGGGTGGGGTTCGACTTTTTGATGCGATTCAGAATTAAGGCAATACAGCCGCCCAAGAGTCCGCCACCCACAATCGGGGGGAGTAATTCCACCATTTTAATTTCCCATATGGGTTCTTGAGCCAGCATGAGGTCGTGGACGCCCCCTTGAATCATGATGACGGAAAGGGCCATCAGGGCGCCAAGCATGAACCACCAACGAAAAATTTTAAAGGATTCCATGTCAGGTGCTTACGACGAAATGGGGCGATCCAGCGTGCGATAATGAATGGCCTCCGCTACATGAGGCGGTTGAATGGTTTCGGACTCTGCCAGATCCGCAATGGTTCGGGAAACCCGAAGTATCCGACCATAGGCCCGGGCTGACAGCCCTAGCTTGGCAACGGCTTGTTCCAATAACGCCTTTCCGGCGTCGTCTAATTGGCAATACTTTTTGACTAACCGTGGTTTGAGTTGGGCGTTATTTAACGTTTTTTCATTATGGTAGCGATTCACTTGTCGTTGTCGAGCCCGTATGACACGCTGGCGAATATGATCGGAACTTTCGCTGGAGGTAGTTCCAGATAGCTCTTTGACCGGGACAGCTGGCACTTCGATATGGATGTCCAATCGATCCAAAAGGGGTCCCGAGAGGCGGCCTCGATAGCGCCGAATTTGATGTGGCGTGCAGACACATTCATGCGTGGGATCACCGGAATACCCACAGGGGCAGGGGTTCATTGCCACCACCAACATAAGTTTGGCTGGATAGGTCAAGCTCGCTTGCACTCGGGTGAGTGTAACCGTGCCATTTTCCAATGGTTGCCGCAAGCTATCCAGTAAGACACGCTTAAATTCCAACGCTTCATCCAGAAATAACACGCCATGATGCGCGAGGGACACTTCGCCTGGACGTGGAATAGAGCCTCCGCCGACTAACCCTGCTTCGGATATCGTATGGTGCGGAGCTCGAAACGGCCTGGCGGTGAGGAGAGGTGAAGTGGTTGGCAAGCTTCCCGCGACACTATGGACCTGGCTGGCTTCCAAACATTCCTGAAAACTCATGGGTGGCAGAATACCGGTGAGCCGTTGGGCTAACATGGTTTTCCCTGACCCCGGTGGGCCGACCATTAAGAGATTATGCCCACCAGCTGCGGCGACTTCGAGTGCGCGTTTGGCTTGGAATTGGCCCACCACATCTGCAAAGTCTTCATCGATGCTAGGGGCTTGTATTTGAAAGATTTCCGGGTCGGAGGTCACTGGAGACAGCGAAAGGGAGCCCTGAAGAAATTCCACGACTTCCGGCAAGGTGTGCACCCCAAAAATGGTGGCATGCTCGACCATACTCGCTTGTAACGCATTATGCTGTGGAAGAATGAGAGCCTGTGGGGCATGCTTTGCCATGGCCATGGAAAGAGCTCCTGGGACCTCTTTAATCCGTCCGTCCAAGGCTAACTCCCCCACGAATAAATAGGGCGTGACACATTCTTGTGTGAGGACGCCTTCGGCGATCAGAATACCGATGGCAATACCCAGTTCCAAGCCGGCGCCTTCTTTTTTGATCCCGGCTGGCGCCAGATTGACGGTGATTTTTTTTGGAGGAAACCGAAATCCAGTATTTTTCAAAGCCGACCGGACACGATCTCGGCTCTCGCGCACGGTCGCATCAGGCAGACCCACAATGGAAAATTGTGGTAGCCCCCCGCCAAGGTCCACTTCAATTTCAATAGGATTGGCCTCCAACCCCACTAACCCTAAGCTGTGGACTTTGGCTAACACGTGTGGCTGCGTTCGCGAGACATAATACGTCTTCTCAGAATTTTCTCAAGCGATTATAGGAGATGTGGGGAAGTGGGACAACGCAATGGAGATTTTCGATCCACAAGTAGGTTGATCATGACCATGAAAGAGCCTGTCGATCTTCGTGTATCTGTCAATGAGGTCGTCCATGGCTCATGAATGATTAAGGTGCGGTGAGCGGGGGAAGGGCGGGGTCGGAGGCGTCGAGGGCTTGGAGGAGCTCTTCAATTTCCTTGTCAGTCGGTTCCTGTGACATATCGTCCATTAAGGGAGCCGATGCAGCGGGTTCTTTCTTTTGGCTACTAGGGTTTTGGGGTTGATCTTGTGGGGCCGACTCAGGACTTGGTGCTTTTTCGAGAGTTTGTGTGGCTTGTACCGGAGAAATTGCTGAGACTGTTGTTTTGATCTCAGAGATTTGTTTTTCTAGGGGGAGAGGAGTTTGGTTTGAAGCCGATGGGTTCATGGTTGGGACAACGGTTGCTTCTCGTTCAGCCTTGGGGGTATGGAGTGTTGTTGGGTCGGTGGATTGGTTGGGTTGTACCCCAAATTTCTGAGAAAGCGGAGTGGTGTTTGTCGAAGGAGCTATGGCTTTTGGTGTCGGTGCAATCAACGTTGGGGGATCATTTTGAGGAGGGTTGCCTGTGTCTGTTTGGGGCTTCTGAGGATCCGGGGTATTTTGAACTGGAGTGATTGAAATATCAGCTTCGACAGGCATGGTCTGTGGCAAGCTGGTTTCCTGTGGCGAAATTTCTGGTTGTGTTTGGTGGAAAAAGATGTGCGGTTCTAGGAGATCGCGATACCAATATCCTAGGGCTCCAGCGACGCCAAGTAAAACGATAAGGCTTATCGTGATTCCGATTTTTCCCGAGATCCGGCTAGGGTTGTCCTGATGATAGTCCATGAGCTTCTGAGGGCGTGGAATAGGTGATGCGGTTTTGAGCAGCAACTCCGCTGAGTTGGATGCCTGAGGTTGTGCAGGGCTTGATGCCGATTCTTTGATGATTTCTGCCGGTTCTGCGGGAGCGGGAGCTTGGAC
>JAQBGS010000317.1:0-6523 GCA_032128535.1 Nitrospirota bacterium | reverse complement strand
ATTAATTGGGATTAAGTGGGGAGTAAACATGACGGTTATGGGAGGAGGCGATGCTGTCTTTTCAGAAGAAGAGAGGAGATGGTTGAGCCCTTGCTCAATCTCCGGCAAATGCCTGTGAGTGGCGATTTTATAGGCGTGAATGGCTTCATTAGCTTCTGGAAAGTGAAAGCCCTGAGATGGTGCGCGCCCAGCCCCAGATACCCCTGATTTCGCATCAATGATAATGGAATGCGGTTCAATGAGGTGTTCGGCAATGAAGGGAGCTAACTGCAAAATGGCGACAGTTGGGTAGCATCCAGGAACGGCGACCAACTGGCTTTTGCGAATGGCTGCTCGGTGCAATTCAGGCAATCCATAAACCGCGTCTTTTAAGACGTCAGGGTACGGGTGAGCCGTTTGATACCAGTGTTCGTAGACTTGAGGGTCTTTGAGACGGTAATCGGCACTCAAATCAATGACCAGTTTTTTATGAGAAAGAAATTCAGCGACAGGTGCAAGCGACTGGGTATGCGGCAATGCGAGAAATACCAGGTCCACGTCTTTGGCAATTGCTGGGATATCAAGTGGTGATAACTGTACATCAATCGTTTTGGTTAAATTCGGAAGGAGAGCAGAAACAGAGAGTCCCTCTGATTTACTTGAAGCGACAACTTGGGCAATGGTCACCTGAGGGTGCAGACTGAGTAGCCGAAGTAATTCTCCCCCCGTATACCCACTCGCGCCAATGACCCCGATTCGAAGTTGATCTTTCATCAATCTCTCACAGAAATAAGAGTGCGCTCCACAATTCAGCCTCTTTTAAGGTCAAGTTGTTCTCGAAGTGTCCCCAATGGTGTGTCGTGGTCAGCAATGTTGGAATAATATTTAGGTCAGCATTTGTTCTGACATGAAAAAAGGGGAGGTTCCAGAGAACCTCCCCTCGCACTTGCTCATGAACCTTGTTCTGGAGCCAAAAAATTAACGTTTGGAGTATTGGAACTTAGCCCGGGCTCCTTTTTGCCCATATTTTTTACGTTCCTTCACACGAGAGTCTCGTGTCAACAGACCCTGTTTTTTGAGAGGGTCCCGTAAGGAAGAAGTATGTAGCGCCAATGCTTTGGCGATGGCATGACGAAGGGCTCCGGCTTGTCCTGAGATTCCACCGCCAGAGAGGGTGGCTTTCACATTAAATTGCCCTTCGGTTTTGGTCACTTCAAATGGCGTTTGAACTTGGATTTGGTGAGTTAACCTTGGGAAGTAATCCTCCAACGTCCGAGAATTAACCTGAATGGTACCTTGACCGGGTTCGATCCAGGCTCGAGCAATGCTGCATTTCTTTTTACCAGTGGCATATTGAATGGTGTCAACCATGATGTCGCTGTTTCTCCTTCTTACGCTAAAGAGTGACGGAACTCATCTTAAAGGGCCAAAGGGGTTGGGTTTTGAGCTTGGTGTGTATGCTCGGCTCCACTATAAATCCGAAGCTTTTTGGCCATCTGCTTCCCTAATGTGCATTTGGGCAGCATCCCTCGAATGGCTTTGGACAATATTTCTGTGGGTTTTTTGGCATGCAGATGCTCAGCCGTAATGGCTTTGAGCCCACCAGGATATCCAGTGTGGTGATAATAGATTTTCTCTTTGAATTTATTGCGGGTAAATTGAACCTGGCTAGAATTGATAATGACGACATGATCGCCAGTATCCACATTCGGGGTGAAAGTGGGCTTATGTTTTCCTCGGAGAATAGAGGCCACTTGGGTGGCAAGACGGCCCACTGTTTTCCCTTTGGCATCAACGAGAAGCCATTTTCGTTCAACTTCCAGGGGTTTAGCTTGAAACGATTTCATGAGCAATAGATTTCCTTTCCGACGGTCAATAAATTCTTCGCGGTCACAGGCTAGGCTTCCGGCTGTTCAGATCCCTTTTGATCCAGCTTGGAAAGCCATGTGTCGAGGTCTTCCCCACCGCGTCGTTCGAGTACTTCAGGGGTGACATAAATAGGGCATTGGCAGCGAACCGCCAAGGCAATAGCATCACTGGGTCGTGAGTCCACAGATTTCTCTAAGCCATCTTTGGATAAAAATAAGGTCGAAAAATAGGTATTATTTTTGACTTCAGTAATCACGACTTTGTCGAGCGTGAATCCAAGATGCGAGGCAAAGCTACAAATCAAATCATGACTCATGGGTCGTGGAGGAATCACATTCTCCAGGGCCAGCCGGATAGAAGTGCCCTCAGCCGTTCCCACCCAAATCGGCAGTACCTCAGAGTTTTGTTCATCTCGGAGGACAACAATCTGGGTGTCAGTGTTAGGGTCAACTAACACGCCATGAACTTTCAATGGAATAAGCGTATTGGTTTCGGCCATCAAGGGTAAGCTCGCTTGAAGTTCGCGAATTGAGGTAGCATCAGAAATTTGTGCAAGTTACGCATCAGATTTTCCAAAATCTTCAGGCTTGAGATTTTCCAGCCATCGTTCTAATTCTTCAGAATTCTGTTTATGTAAGACCTCGCCAGACGCAAAAATGGGGGCGTCCGCACGGAGTGCGACGGCAATCGCATCGCTGGGCCTGGAATCTACAGTGAACTCTGAGTCACCAAACAGGAGATGGATTTTCGCAAAATACGTATTGTCCTTCAAGTCAGTAATGACCGTACTGATCACTTTGGCATCCATATTATCTAACAGGGTTTTCATGAGATCATGGGTCATTGGTCGGGGAGGAGCAATTTTCTCAAGGGCAAAGCTAATGGCACTCGCTTCTGATTTCCCTACCCAGATGGGAAGCATGTCTGAATGCTGTTCATCACGAAGGATGACAATATAGGCGTTATTGTAGGGGTCAAAGAGGAGCCCCCGCACATTCATTTGGTTTAGCATGGGAAAATAATATTAAGTAATACAATCTACCTATAAAATTCAACCTTGAAAAATACCATCAAATTCGGTGATTAGTCAATGAAAAGAAGGAGTTGTCTTCTCTGCGAATCTTGCCATTGGTGTCCTCTGCCAATTCATAGAACTAGTATACACCAAAGAGGAGGTAAGAGGAGAAGGGGCCGAGAACGTCCAAAAGCAATTTAGTTAAGAATCGATGAAGAGGCTAGGAAAATTCAGTCTTTTCTAAGCATCGATTTTAACTTTGCGTCTGCAGGCGTTGCGCCACCGCGTCCTTGATCCAATCTGCCACCTGATTGGGTGGAAGAAGGACTTTTTCTCCGGTTTTGCGATCTTTAATTTCAATCGTGTTACCGGCCAAGCCTTTATCTCCAATAATAATGTGATAGGGCGTGCCAATCATATCGGCATCGTTAAACTTGACGCCGCCTCGTTCGTTTCGGTCATCTAACAAGACTTCGATGTTTTGCTGATTGAGTTCGTGATAAAGCTGCTCAGATGCCAGGCGAACAGCCTCAGAGGTGGTCACTGGCAGGATTTGAGCCTGAAAGGGAGCGATGGGCATAGGCCAGCAGATTCCTTTTTCATCATGGTTTTGCTCAATGGCCGCCGCCGCGGTCCTGCCAATACCAATTCCGTAGCACCCCATGATGGCCGGATGACTCTGTCCGTCGGCATCAAGATACGTTGCCCCCATCTTTTCACTATATTTGGTCCCCAACATAAAGACATGGCCGACTTCTATGCCTCGCAAGGTTTGCAGTGGACTGCCACTTTTCGGCGAGGGGTCTCCGGCTTGAGCCTGTCGAAAGTCTCCCCAATCCTGGACGGCAAAGTCTCTTGGTGAGTTGACGTTGGTCAGATGAACGTCTGGTTCATTTCCCCCAACGATAAAGTTAGTCAGTGCCCCTATGGCGTTGTCGGCCAATATACGCACGTTGGAAAGTCCGACCGGTCCCACGAATCCGACCGGGGCGGCTGTAACTTTTGCCACAAGCTCTGGTGACGCCAAGGTGAGGTCATGAAGACCCAAGAACCGCTGGATTTTGATTTCGTTGGCTTGGTGATCCCCACGAATTAGCACCGCAGTGATCTCGTTGTCGCCGGTTTGATACAACAAAGTTTTGACCACCCGACTGGCATCGACTTTGAGCAACCCGCAGAGGTCTTCGACCGACTTGGCATTGGGCGTCGACACTTTTTTTAGCGGTTTGAGTTCTCCTCCTTTTTTGGAAGGCGGAGGGACGACTTCTGCGCGTTCCACATTCGCGGCATATTGGCTATCTGGGTCAAAGACAATCAATTCTTCCCCGGTGTTGGCTAATACCATGAATTCATGCGAGGAAATGCCACCGATAAGTCCGGTATCGGCCTCCACAGGACGAAATTTCAAACCCGTTCGTGAAAAAATTCGGCAATAGGCATCGTACATCTGTTGATAGTTGTGTTGTGCCGCGGCTTCGTCCTGGTCGAAGCTATAGGCATCTTTCATGATGAATTCTCTTCCCCTCATCAGTCCGAAACGCGGACGAATTTCATCACGAAATTTGGTTTGAATTTGATAGAGGGTGAGCGGTAATTGGCGATACGACCGAACCTCTCGTCGGAATAAGTCGGTGACCACTTCTTCGTGCGTCGGTCCCAAACAAAAATCTCGGTCATGCCGGTCCTGTAATCGAACCAGTTCTTTCCCATAAAAATCCCAGCGGCCGGTTTCTTTCCAGAGTTCGGCAGGGGAAAGGATCGGCAACAAAAGTTCTTGGGCTCCAGCTCTATTCATCTCTTCACGAACGATCGTTTCAATTTTTCGAATGACGCGCAGGCCTAGGGGAAGATATGAATAGATGCCAGCGGCCACCTTTCTAATCATGCCGGATCGCAGCATCAAGCGGTGACTGATCACTTCGGCTTCGCCGGGATCCTGGCGCATGGTGGGAATGAACGATTGTGAAAGTCGCATGGGTATCCTTATTTAATAGGGCAAATTAACACAGTTTTCAGGGATCATGAACGGTAATGTATTTCAGGTACGGAGGCGAGATCTATTGCAGCAGACGATTGATGTCATTCCAGAAGGCATACCCCATCAGACAAAATAAGACAAGGATCCCGGCTTGTTGGGCGATTTCTCTTGATCGTTCTCGTAAGGGGCGGCCTAGGATGGCTTCGCAAGCAAAAAAGAACAGGTGCCCCCCATCCAGAACGGGAATCGGTAATAAATTTAAAATGCCCAGATTAATGCTGAGAATGGCGATGAGCCACATGATCGCACCGAGACCTTGTTCGGCATGTTCTCCGGAAACACTGGCGATCATGAGCGGCCCGCCAATATTTTTCGAAGAAATTTCTCCGGTCACGAGTTTGACGATTCCAACGACAGTGAGTTCGCACCAATCCCAGGTGGCCTTTAAGCCGTCCCAGGGGGCGAAATACCATGAAGGGCTTTGTATTATGGTGCCACGGCCTGAGATTTGAATGCCAATTCGACCGATAGACAAAGTCTCGCCTTCAGGTGAGGTGGCTGTTTGGGCTTCTGGTGTTATTGAAACGGTCAGAGGCGCTCCGTTTCGCTCAATATGCATTTCGAGGGGAATTCCGGCACTTTTCTGAACAATTCCCGTCATCTGGGACCAGGTGACAATGGGCGTTTCATTAATACGCACAATTCGATCTTCAGGTTGAAGCTCAGCGGTTTTTGCCGGCGTATCGGGCATGACCTTTCCGACAACAGGCGGATGGTCTTCAATCCCGAGCAAATAGATAGGCGGTTCTTCTGGTTTAGCCTCATTGACCTGGGTGGTTGGCGTGACAATGAACGTCTTTGTTTTGTCCCCTCGAATGACATCAAGCGTGACAGGGCGACCATGGGTTTTATCGAGAATCTGATACAGTTCCCCCAAGGTAGAGATTTCTTCTTCATTGGCCCGGGTTATACGATCACCAAGCGCCAAGCCGGAGAGTGCCGCCGGGGAGTCGGGAGTGATGGCTTCAATTACAGGCAGCATCTTGTCAATATTGGGGACAAAGAGGGGCGAGCCCATGGCCAGCATGCCCGTAAAAATTAAATAGCTGAGGATAAAGTTGAAACCGGGGCCTGCTGCCACAATGAGCATTTTGTGAGGAAGCGATTGATGAAGGAAGGAGACCTTTTGATCCTCGGCAGAAATAGTTTCTGATCCTTCTTCGCCGAACATTTTCACGTATCCGCCGAGAGGAATGGCCGATATGACATATTCGGTGTCGCCAACTTGACGTCCAACTAATCGTGGCCCAAAGCCTATGGAAAACTTCAGGACTTTGACGCCAACCCAGCGAGCGGCAAGGAAATGTCCGTACTCATGAAACGTGACCAATACGCCCAAGACGATCAAAAACCACCACAGTTTTTGTCCAAAGATGAAAATGGCGTCTGGGGAGAAAAGGGAAAAGGTGTTCATTGGTGGTTTAGCTACAAAAAATCATGAAAAATTATACCGGGGCCACACAGGTTTTCATAATGTCTTTGGCCGTTCGCCGAGCCCATTGGTCGACCTCCAATACATCCTCAATCGTTGATAAAGGAGTGGGAGAATAGGCGGCCATCGTTTCTTGATTCACTTTTGGAATATCTAAAAAGGCGATCTGGTTATTGAGAAATGCGTGAAC
>JAQBGS010000316.1:0-3690 GCA_032128535.1 Nitrospirota bacterium | reverse complement strand
GTCACAACCACGTCATGAGAAACTTGCGACTTCTCCGACTCCAAGATTATCGAGGGTTTGATAATAGAGAAACCGTAAGTCGCCTCTTCAAAACCATGGGATGTATGTAATGGAGCCTGGGTGGATTCAAATCCATCTCCTAAAAAGAAGAAACCATCATGATGATGTTCTTCTTGATCGTAACCTTGGTGGGCATGAACAGGAGTATTGACTAAAATGGAATGGTAGGTTCCTCCATGAAGGTGACCCGACATTCCTTGAGCATGATCGACTTCGGGATGGATA
Source organism: Nitrospirota bacterium (assembly GCA_032128535.1). Classification (GTDB taxonomy): domain Bacteria; phylum Nitrospirota; class Nitrospiria; order Nitrospirales; family UBA8639; genus Nitrospira_E. The sequence continues at coordinate 3,405 of JAQBGS010000316.1, read as the reverse complement.
TGAATGAGGGGCAGCGTAATGACCCACATAATCAACCAGAGCCGAAGTAATGTCTTATGCATGTTTTTCACCTAATACCCCTACCCCATTTAATCGGTTCTCATCACCCATTTATTGAGACTACCACATATTGAAGACAGAGAAAACACACATTGAAAGGAACGAGGCACCCTCGAATCTCTCCCACTCCCCTTCAGCACACCGTTTTATTTGAGCACCAGAACCCACAGCTAATTGAATTTGAGAAATGAGCATGGACACAATATTGTGTTATCCTCACCCATCAAGGACCATCGAAACGCTGGTACATGCGAACGTTTTTGTTTGAGGAATGACGCAGTTGGACAATCACTCTAAAATGAGGAAGTAAGGCAAGATGACTCAATTCAAGACGGTGCAGTTCATCATGACATGGGGGCTGATCCTTTGTGTGTTGTCCGCCTGCGCCGCCCCATCGACGAAGTCTATGGATCCCCTCACACCCACCGAGCAACTGTTATTCAGCTCAGCGATCAAGAGAGGCCTGAAGGATTATGATGTGGGCATTCTCAAAGGGGCATCAATTACCCTGGCTGCTTCAAGTCTGAGGGTTGACCAAAGTTTAAACGGAGATGTCATCCATCGGCATATGAAGCATGTCGTTGCCGGGTTGGCTAGGGCAACAGGGAGTGATCATTCGGGAAGAAGAGAAGGATGCGACTTACCGTGTGCACTTAATCGTTGAGTCTATAGGGACGACCCAAAACACGAGGATGTTGGGCCTGCCAGCCACCCAGGCAACGTTGTTCCCCATAGCCACGCCCGAATTGGCTTTGTATAAACGTGTTCAAACTGAGGGATATGTGCGCTTGTATTTTGATATTTCCGAAAGGGAATCCGGCCGCTTTATTCGTTCAACCGAGCCGCAGGTAGGATCGGTGACTGAAACCCTCTATACGGTGTTTTTCTTTATCAACTGGAGAAAAACCGATATGGAGTCACCACCGCCGATATATAATAATTAGATAAAAGATTAGAGTCCTGCCAACGTTGCGCCCATTTGATCCCACACAGATCATTCGCCAGGAGACCACCTGGAAAAACGTCAGGGACAGGATCCGAGAGCCATGCGTCGCCGAAACCCAATCTGGCTTATGTTGACCATACCCGAAAATCAGACTGAGACCTTCATGATGGTCCTTTCAGGACATTGAGCCTGGTGAGCATTCCTCGATGATAGAGTCCATCATCCGCGACATGGGGCAACACATGGCAATGGAAGAGCCACGTGCCTAGGTTGGTTGGAACAAATTCGACCACTTTTATCTGAGCGGAAGCCAGGCTGAGGACCCCATTGTAATCTTTGTCAATGGGGGTCAGATCGTCCGGGTCAAGGACTATCCATTTAACGCCATGCATGTGCGGTGCATGCACTTCAGCGCCGACATTGGCCATGACGAGACGAACCTTCTCCCCAACCTTGGCAGTCAAGGGTTCTTCGTCCGGCGTTGACTTGGAATTGATCGTGTGCGTATCTAGCCGTCCATCGCCATCGACGTCCCACTCGTCCCAAATAGTCAGCAGCTCACGATCCACCTTGGGCCAGGCAGGATCTTCCACGATGAAAAATCCATACATCCCATGCTCCAAATGATTGGCCGTGTCGAAGTGGCAGTGGTAGAGGTAATATCCTGGGGCAATTGGGGTCCATTCATAGGTGTAGTCCTCCCCAGGCATCTGTAACTGTTCCTTGCCCAATTCCCGGATACCGTTCCCATCCATATTAAAGGGGTGTACCCCATGAAAGTGCATACTATGAGGCAACACATGCGTATTCTTGAAATGTACTCGCACCCGGGTCCCCATTTGTACTCGGATGACCGGACCTGGAACCGTGGCTTCCTGCCCTTCTAATCCAAACGCCCAGACGGTCACTTCCTTTTTGGGATGGTGTAACAGTTCAATGGTCTTTTCCTGGACCACCACGGTAAAATCTACGACTGTCTGCGTTTTGGCTAGTGCCGTTCCATCAAATCCTATCGCCAACATAACAAAACCGATGAGGTGAATAGGCCAGAGCCACCGGTCCCACCGAGCTTTTAGTTCCATCGCCACGCCTCCTCTCCCTGGTTATTCAAAAACACGCTGTCTCGGTTAATTGCACCACGCATGAGATACACCATCTCATAAATTGATGAGCATCATAATGATTTGAACCACCCAATGGAAGGTCATCCCTCCACTCCAAAGCCATTTGAAGCCATGAGGCTACAAAGGGGCATCAGATCACCTGCACGACTCAATCATCCTCATTCTTGATTATTGACATCATTGACTTGGAATCATACCGAAAATAGACTTAGAATCTTTTGGTTATAAATAAGGTTCATCCGACTTTTCCATGGGTCTCACTCTCATTCTACTGATTTTTTTTCGCAATGAATCTGCTTCGAATTTCCTCTCCTTTGTAAGGAGAGGCTCGGTGAGGTAGAGTCCTGGTGCCCTCGGGAAGCCATGAGGGGATCAATGAAGAATGCTGACAAGAGTCTACCTCCCCTCGCTATTGCTTGGTGTGTCTCGCAGGGCGCGACCTTTTCTTGCAAGGGAGGAAAACCCAAAGACAATCAGCCATACGGTTTACCCACGCTAATGCCGGAAGATCCAGAAATAAAAAAAGGACTCACATCTGGACCGTGAAAAACCAACCATTGGCATACAACTCTTACGAAGAACGATTATTCAAATACCACCATGTCGAGTGCTGGTGACCTTGCTTCAGCAAAGTGGCCGCCTACTTTTATCGGCCCATTCAAACCGAGAAGCACATGCCGGGATGCTTGAAGTGCTAGCCAAAGTCAGGATAGCGGTGCTGATCGGATCCGTCATCGCAATGATCTTCTCTATCGGGCAAGCCCTTGAGGTCGAAGGAGCTGAAGGGAGTCCTCCGACAGAAACTATCTCTGACGAAAAACCTATCAAACCATCAGTATCTACGGCTGAGAAAGCTCCCGGGTTAAACCAACACATTTCCGACCAGGGAACCAGCCAACAACAAGCAATCATGCGTCCTGATGGATCTGTACAGGTGTTGCGTAAAAGTCCCTACACCCTCGAAAGAGGGCTTGGCGGACCTCGATGGCTGCATCTGGGCGTTGAACATCGCACGCGGTACGAGACCTATAATGAGCCGTTTCGACTCAATCAGGTTGGCAGCGATCAGCAGCTCCCCCTTCGCACCCTCGTGCGATTGGGAATCCGATATGATCCGATCCGTTTCTTGATGGAATTTATGGACGCCCGCGCCTTCTTGACCGACAACGGGTCCATTGTCGGAACGGGGACTGAGGACGAAACAGATATCCTCCAACTCTATGGAGGCCTGGGCTCGTCGAATCTACTCGGACTCGGAGTCCCTGCCGAACTCTC
>JAQBGS010000315.1:0-2557 GCA_032128535.1 Nitrospirota bacterium | reverse complement strand
CCGCGTTGATTCAGTCAAGTTGGCACAAATGAAAGCCAATCTTCCCATTAAGGGCTGTGTGATGGCCTCGGATGCCTTCTTCCCGTTTCGTGATGGCATTGATGCGGCAGTCAGCGCCGGGATAACTGCGGTGATTCAGCCAGGCGGTTCCATCCGGGATAAAGAAATCATTCAAGCGGTGGACGAACACCAAGTGGCCATGATTCTCACCGGCATGCGTCATTTCCGACATTAAGGGATTTTTTTAACTGGGTGCCTTGGTCATAGCGGAATTTCCAATAATCATCCCTCTCCTCAAACGATCATGAAACTTCTTGTTATTGGGAATGGTGGGCGTGAACATGCGCTCGTGTGGAAACTCGCGCAATCGCCACGAGTCTCGAAAATCTATTGCGCACCCGGTAATGCCGGAATCACGCAGATGGCGGAATGTGTGCCCATTCAGGTCGATGATCTGTCAGGACTGCAAACCTTTGCCAAAGACCACGCCATTGATCTGACCATCGTGGGGCCGGAATTGCCTTTGTCGTTAGGAATTGCTGATCAATTTCGAAAGGCCAGGTTGCGAATTTTTGGCCCGACGCGCAATGCCGCTCGCATCGAATCCAGTAAATCCTTTGCGAAAGAATTGATGGTGCGCGAAAACATTCCCACAGCGGCTTCTCGAACATTCGATCGATTAGACGCGGCCCTCATATGGTTAGAGACATGTGCGATGCCCATTGTGGTGAAGGCAGATGGCCTGGCTCAAGGCAAAGGGGTCATCATTTGTGCCACGAAAGCCGAAGCCCAAGAGGCGGTCAAGAGCATGTTGGGTGACCAGCGGTTTGGAGAGGCTGGCGCACGGGTGGTTCTGGAAGAATTTTTGGAAGGTGAAGAATTGACGGTCATGGCCTTTGTCGATGGACGGACCGTCATTCCCATGATTCCCGCCCAAGATCATAAACGAATTGGTGAAGGAGATACCGGACCAAATACTGGAGGTATGGGCGCCTATGCCCCAGCCCCCTTCGCCACGCCAGAACTTCAACGTCGTATCTTAGAAGAGGTCTTGTATCCCGCAGTGACGGGTTTATCGAAAGTCGGGAGTCCGTTTTATGGCGTACTCTACGCAGGCCTCATGATCAAAAACGGCAAACCCTATACGCTCGAATTTAACGCCAGATTTGGCGATCCCGAAACGCAAGTCGTGTTGCCGCTCTTACAAACAGATCTGTTGGATATTATCGAAGCTGTGGTCGACCATCGCTTAGATCAAATCCAGGTGGCGTGGCATAAGCAGGCGGCCGTTTGTGTGGTTCTCACGTCAGAAGGCTATCCGGGTTCATATCCGACAGGATTGCCCATCACGGGTTTGCCGGAACAATCTTCTGAATCAGTCGTGGTTTTTCATGCAGGAACCATTCAGTCTGAACAGGCTGTTCTGACCAATGGCGGAAGAGTCTTAGGGGTCACGGCGTTGGCTGATACGATCCGAAGTGCACAACTGCAAGCCTACAGCGCCCTCGCTCCAATTCAATTCAAAGGCAGCTATTACCGCTCCGACATCGCCCATCGGGTCTTGTGATAGTTATGCATCAACGGTCTTTTCCCTCCCCTTTGTAAGCAATGGGGGCACCCTGATGGATACAGCAAACAAAGGTTCGGGTGGGGTAGAAGATTTGGTGCTCTTGGAGTATGGTTAGTAACATGGCTACTATCCTTCCCTTCAGCTTTCCTCCTTCTCCACAGGTGATTGAACAAGCCGTAGCTTGTATCCAAGGGGGAGGTGTCCTCGTCATTCCGACCGATAGTTTTTATGCCTTAGCCGTAGGAGTCTTTCAGCCAGCCGCATTGAAGCGGTTACAGGCGATCAAAGGCGATCGCGACCACAAGCCTTTTCCAGTGTTGATCAGCGACCCCTCACAACTCGATCAAGTAGCCGACGACCCTCCTGAATTAGCTGAAAAACTCATACAACAATTTTGGCCTGGGCTACTAACACTCTTACTCAAAGCCAAACCCTATATCTTGCCGGTGTTAAAGGGGGAAGGAGGTACCATCGGAGTACGACAACCAGATGATTCACGGGTGTGCGAAATCTTAAAGCAGACGGGCCCCTTAACCGGCACCAGTGCCAACCGCACCGGCCACCCTCCGGCGCAAACCGTAGAAGAGGTCATCCAACAATTAGAATCCGACATTGATCTCATTCTAGATGGTGGCCCAACACCAGGGGGTGAACCCTCCACCGTGCTCCAAGTCGAACCAGACTTCCGCATCGTTCGTCCTGGAGCCATTTCGCAGCAAGCCATCCAGACCGTTTTAGGAAATGTGATTTTGTCAGATTGATGCCCGAATGGACAGAAGTTGCCAAGGGGTCAGACACGATTTAATGTATTGCTGACTAGAATGGAATAGGGAACGCCCAATCACATTTTTTCAAATTTGCCGAATTCTCGAATTGGGGGTCAATAAACCTGTGCAATTTCGGTGATGGTTACATCAACCTAATCTGGATCTATTGTTTGTTATACCTTTGCACAGGTCGCCGCTCCTGCTGCCGCTTGGGTTGCTC
>JAQBGS010000314.1:0-2522 GCA_032128535.1 Nitrospirota bacterium | reverse complement strand
GATGAAGTAATTCTTTTGGGACGCAACTGTGTTCAATCTTGGGGTGCATGCCAATCGGCGTGCAGTGGATTAAGAGATGTGCATCGGCCAAGGCAGAGGCCAGAGTCGAGGAGTTTAATGAATTATCGGCCATTGTGATTCCTGTCTTTGCTCGGAGATCCTTGGTTAAGGCCATTCGTTCCTGGTCATCGATTCCCAGCAGTGTCAGTTGCTCAATGTGTCCTTCCACACAGAGGCCGAATGCAATGGCGCGTGCGGCTCCACCCGATCCCAGCATGACCACCCGTTGATCGGCGAGAGCAACGCCTCCTTGCCGGAGCGCTTGAAGCGCGCCTGATGCATCGGTATTTGAGCCGATGAGTAATCCACGGTCTTTGATGATAGTGTTAACGGAACCGATGTGTTCCGCGGTGGTCTCGACAGAATCCAACAGTGGCATGATGGACACCTTGTGAGGAATCGTCACGCTGAATCCGCGAATGTGCCCCAATGCGCGGATGCCCCGTATAGCGTTCTCTAGGTCTTCAACAGGGAAGGCGAGATAGGCGAAATTCAACCCTAATTTCTCAAAGGCAGCATTGTGGATGGCCGGAGAAAGGGAGTGGTCGACGGGGTTTCCCAGAAGGCCACATAGCTGGGTTTGTGCAGTGATGGTCATGGCGCTCCTTACCTATGCTTGATGTGTCAAAAGTCAGCCACCGTTATCACATAACAGAGTCAGGAAACTCAACTGCTTCAGAAGTCAGGCGTAAGGCATGGGAAAAGTGAGGAGTGGAAAGTAAGGTGTGAGGAGATAAAGCTTTCAAGTCGCCTTATGTCGCACGTTGTTTGTTATTTATTTGCCGAGGATTATGGGGGTGAAAGTCGGGGGAGAGGGTGTATTCCGGAGAGTAGAGACCTACTCCCCGGAGCTACACATTGTGCCGTCCTGGGCAGTTATCGTGAACTTTTTTTCTTGCCCGGGGACTTCTTCATACGAACACTCGCTTTTTTTGCTGGTTTCTTTTTGGCAGCTTTAGCCATGAGATCACCTCCTTAAAATAATGAGTAAGCAATTCTATCCACGTTTATCGGCAGCCATATAAAAATCATGAGCATTTTCAGGAATTTTTTGCCGAGTCGGTCAAGACGCCTCGGCAACAATGGCCGAGTACGGCAAAACTTTCCAGGCTGGTGAAAGCCGCAACCACCTTGAAGGGAGGAAGGGAAGAGTTGGCTCAGATCGAAGCAGAAGCCGCAGCCGATGGGGCTTTGGGGAATCGAATGCAGAACGTGGTCCCTGCGCCTTCAGTACTTTCGACCGTGATGGTCGCGCTATGGAGTTCCACTAATTGTTTCACAATTGAAAGGCCCAACCCCAATCCCTCCGTGCCGATTTCAGGTTTTCGGTGCGCCTGATAGAAGGCTTGGAACAGGTGAGCCAAGGCTTCTTGATGGATGCCAGTGCCGCTGTCCGTGATGGATAAGAGTATATGATTGGGAGGGTCGGGGCAGGCTGAAACCACAATGCGCCCATGTTCCGGCGTGAATTTATGGGCATTGTGCACCAGGTTGGTCACGATTTGGTGGAGGCGGTCCGGATCTCCCCAGATCGTTAAATCGTCGCCCGTAGTTTCCAGCACAAACTCTTGGTTTTTCGTTTGAGTCAGGGGCATGAACTCTTGGGTGATGTCGTCCAGGAGGCTTGGAAGAGACACGGATTGGTGGGCCAGTCGAACTGTGCCGGCCTCAATGCGAGAGAGATCCAAGAGGTCGCCTATCATTCGGGTCAACCGGTTGGCATTGGCACTGATGCGGGTGAGGTACAGGTGTTGGCGTTCTGCCAGGGGACCCACCATGCCATGGAGCATATTTTCCGTGAAGCCTTTGATTGAGGTAAGCGGCGTGCGTAGCTCATGAGAGCAATGAGAAAGAAATTGAGATTTCATCCGGTCGAGTTCTTTGAGCCGAGTATTGGCGGTTTCAATCTCCTGATTGTCTTGCTGTAATTCGGTCGTGCGTTCTTGGACTTTCGTTTCCAATCCGATATTCAGCGCTTCAATTTCGTCATAGGCCAGAGCCGTATCCAGGGCAATGGCTAGTTGCTTCGCGACCGTGGACAGTAAATTCTGTTCTGAAGCGGTAATCGACTTGGCTTGGGGATTTCCTGCTACCAGCACACCTAACGGCTGATTTTGACTCACTAAGGCCAAGGCGATCCCATGGTGGAGTTGTCCCTCGGTCAGGAGCCGACGGGTTGTGGGATGAGCACATTCTAATACCTGTTGGACATCTTCAATGATGGTCGGTTGCGGGTTGTTGAGAGTCGTGTAAAGGAGATCCTGAGGCGTTGCGGGAATTGTGAGGTCTTGCAGGTCAGATGGCCAGGGATGAGGAGCACTGTGTGCCTGAATTTTGTCGAACTGTTGGTTCTTTTCATTCCATAACGCGATCCAGGCCTGGTCAAAATGAAGTGAGCGTACGATGGCCTGGAGGCCCGCCTGGATAATGTGCTTCTGATTGAGTGTAGAACTGATTTGAAG
>JAQBGS010000313.1:0-3084 GCA_032128535.1 Nitrospirota bacterium | reverse complement strand
TGGTGGAGCACGCGCAACAGATCGGTTCGGCTGAAGATGCCGATGACGGTTTCCCCGTCGAGAATTGGGACAATCCGCTGATTGCGTTCTACCATTTGCAATTGAACCTCTTCAAATGGCGTGTCAGGGTTTGCCAAGAAGATGTCCCGCAGCATGATGTGGTCGACCGGTTGGCTCGCTAATTTGTGATAAAGACCTTTTTGAATAGCCTCACGCGTGACCAGGCCGATGAATTTTCCCTGAGTGTCCACCACTGGCAGGGCATTCACCTCATATTGGGTCATGAGCCGTTCCGTCTGTTTAATCGTCGTGCCTTGTTCCACTGTTCGCACCGGGGCAGTCATAAGGCGGCGAATGGGGAGCCAGGTTTTGGCCTGCTCCTGAATCAATTCGTGTAATCGTTGATCCACCTCGGCCAGGGTCAGTCCTTTGATGCTGGCGGCTGCCGCCATCGTGTGCCCCGCCCCTCCAAACGCTTGGGCGATGTGGTTCATATTCATATCGGCGTGCCGACTCCGTCCTACTAATTGGATTTTCCCCTCCATGGCCACGGCAGTGAGGACGGCATCTGCGTTATAGATCTGACCCAGTTGTTGGGTCACCGGCGCGAGATCAGCGACATACTCCGGCCAGGCTCCTGTTGCCAGCGCGACGCGGCGTCTTCCCAAAGTCAGAAGTTGAGTGGTCTGTAACAGCGCATTGAAGAGGGCGGCTTGAGGGTCGGTCCATTTGCGTTGAATCACATCCGTGACAACTGTGAGATCTGCGCCTGTTTCGATTAATCGCGCGCCGACTTGCAGGTCTCGAGGCGTGGTATGCAAATAGGTAAAGTGGCCGGTTTCTTCATAGAGGGCAATGGCAAAGAGGGTGGCCTCTTCTGGTGACCAGGTTTGGGATTGTTGTTGAAGTGCTTCGACTAGTAAGGTAATCGTGGCGCCTACGGGTTCTAGCTTGAGGAGTTCCGCACGGTTGGCCAACGGGTTGGTTGGTTCCGAAGGGTGATGATCCCAAATATGGACCGAAACAGCTTGATTTTGAATGACTTTTTCTAGAGGTCCCAATCGGTCTTGGTGGTCGGCATCAACCAGAATGACTCGGGAAATGTCTGCTAGAGGAAGATTGGCAACTGGAGTCAACGGAATCGGATGATGAGCCAAATAGGCGCGCTCCCGAGATTGGGCGCCACCCGGTAACACCAAATGGGCCTCGGGATACAGTTTGCTGGCCGCCACCATGGACGCGATTCCGTCAAAATCAGCTTCCAGATGCGTGGTAATAATTTCCATGAGCGAGGGTATTTTAGCAGGGATGGGGGATGGTCGGAAGTTTACCGTACATCCGATTATTGTGCATTCTGTAAATCTTTTGTTGATTGCAAGGCCCTCTCCATGGTAGATGGGGGTCCATTCAGGAGGCGATCCGTTTCAGGCGGGTCGGTTGTCGATCATTCTATCAGGAGGATGACACATGGCTGCTAAGGCTAAGCCCAAGTCAAAGGCCAAGGCCCGACCCAAGTCCAAGAAGAAGTCGGCGACGAAGTCTAAGGCAGTGTCGAAGAAACCCGTGAAAGCGAAAAAAGTAGTATCCAAAAAGGGTACGGCCAAGACCAAAGCCAAACCGAAGAACGCCAAGGTTGCTGGCAAATCCAAACCGAAGAAAAAGGGAGCGACTAGAAAAGCTTCTGTACGACCAAAAATAACGCCAAAAAAGGCGGCGAAAGGGAAAGCGAAGACCGTGGCAAAAGGTACGAAGACGAGCAAATCAAAAGTGAGTGCCAAGAAGGGCAAGCCAGCGAAAAAGACGAAAGCAGTGGGAAAGGCGACGAAGGCCACCACGAAAAGTCGGAGCACCGGTTCAACAGGGAAAGCTAAAAGTTCGAAAGTGACCAAGGCGGTCAAAATCCCCAAGGCGGCAACGGCGGCCAAAGGCAAAAAGCCGGTGAGCACGGTAAAAAAAGGCGTGTCACCTGACAAGGCGTCTGTTGGGAAAAAGGCCACGAAAAAAGAAACCGCCACATCTGCGTCGTCGACTTCATCCGTTCTTGATAGTCCGCAAGGCAAGAAAGCGGGAGCTTCTAAAGCTGTCATTGAAGGGATGAAACCCGTGTTGCCCGATGACATTGATGCAGAATTGGACGTTGTCGTGGAGAGTGAGGGCGCTATTACCCTTGAGTCCTTAACCACTGACCTTGCGGATGATTCTGATGGTTTGGATGTGGATGACCTTGACGATGATTTTGCGGATGATGATTTTGCCGAAGATTTGGCCGACGAGGCCGATGAAGACTTAGATTTAACGGAAGATTTATCGGAGGAGCTGAGTCCTGGAAAGTTTATTAGAGAGCCCGAAAGGAATACCGGAGATGATGAAGATGAAATCCCGCGTTCCTGGTAAAGATATTCATTGGTCTAGATCCTCAAGAGCGGTTTCTGCTAGCTCCTGCCCACTGTCAATGACGCCATTGATCATCGCATAGTGTTCTTGTCCGGTGATGGGACTTCCTGCTACAAGGAAAGCGGAAGACAAACGTTGTTTTGCTATTGAATTGAAGGAGATTGCATGTCGGAAGAATACGGACTGCCTCGCATTGGAGACCCTGCGCCGGACTTTTCGGCCGTGACCACGCAGCACACGGATTTCAATTTTAGTAAATGGCAAGAACAGCACTGGGTTGTGCTTTTTTCGCACCCAGCGGACTTTACTCCCGTTTGTACGACGGAATTGATCGCGTTTGCCCGTCAGCATGATCTTTTTTGCCAGCGGAAGGTGAAGCTCATCGGACTCAGCGTGGATAGCATTCATTCACACTTGGCTTGGGTACGGAATATTCAAGAAAAGATGCATGTGAGTATTCCGTTTCCGATGATTGCGGATGCCGATATGAAGATCGCGAAGCTGTATGGGATGATTCATCCCAATGCCAGTTCTACGGCGACCGTGCGTGCGGTATTTGTTATCGATCCCAAACGTGTGGTTCGAGCGTTGGTGTACTATCCTTTGAATGTTGGGAGAAATGTCGACGAAATCCTTCGGTTAGTGACGGCCTTGCAGACGACGCAACGCTTTGCCTGTGCGACACCAGCC
>JAQBGS010000312.1:0-4797 GCA_032128535.1 Nitrospirota bacterium | reverse complement strand
ATCGGAGCTCGTCTTAAAGTTCACAGTCAACCTATGAAGGGGACTGCGGTGTTCATTGAAGTTCCCTTGAATGGGAGGCCTTCTGACGGTCACCATTCGGGTTCTTCCTCGCATTCTTCAATGGACTCAACTCGAAACGTCCCTGTCGGCTGACTTCGGTGTCTAATAGCGCTCAAAGGTGAAAACGTGTCAAATGCCTCGTTCGTCAGGTCGAAGACCCGAGTTTTGTCGATTCAGACCAGAGTGTGTTTGTCGGTTTAGCCGTTCGTTGTTTGGGGGAAATGATTTGGGTGCATTTGAGATCCAGGGAGGCGAAGAGTGAAGAAGGAATTTGGTGGCGGTGGAGGGATTTGAACCCCCGGCCCGCGGCTTATGAGTCCGCTGCTCTACCACCTGAGCTACACCGCCATTCTGTCAAGGAGGAAGATCTTTTTATTATTCTCACAATACTGTGGGGAGAATCTATACCATAGGTCGAGAACATCCGACAATTCCTTTTCTCAAAACGATGTATTTTCTTCAAACTTTTCCACAGCCAGCGGTCTTTTGAATCATCATGACTGACACTGCCAGAACAATGTTGAAGCAATCCGCGCTTGTTGGGCGGCAGGCCATCTTCGATCGCCAGATGGAAATATTTGGATATGAGTTGCTCTATCGTGATGGCACAGGCAATAGCGCCAATTTCATGGATGGAGATGAAGCCACGGCCAAGGTCATGGTCAATACGTTTTTAGAACTGGGCATTGACCAAATCGCCGGCGATGCCCAGGTATTCTTGAATCTCACTGCGAACTTTTTTTTGAATCGACATTACGAAGTGCTTCCCACGAAAAACGTCATTCTGGAAGTCTTGGAAACTATTGACCCCACTCCCTCAGTCCTGGAAGCCCTTATCCAGTCCAGAAACAATGGCTATCACATCGCCCTCGATGACTTCATTTTACGAGAATCGCATCGTGCCTTATTGGATCACGCAGATTTGGTCAAAGTGGATGTGTTGGCGTTAACCCAAGAGGAGCTGAAGGAACAAGTGGCCATGTTCCGGGATTATCCTGTTCGGTTGTTGGCGGAGAAGGTCGAAGATCGTGAAATGTATAATCAATGCCTGGCTTTAGGGTTCGATTATTTCCAGGGCTATTTTTTCTGTAAACCTCAATTTTTAGAAGGAGTGAGTCTTTCCAGTAATCGTATGGCGGTGGTGTTGCTTCTCGCCAAACTTCAAGATCCGTTGATTGAAATTCATGAACTTAATGATCTTGTCAAAAACGATGTGGCGCTGAGTGTGAAGTTGTTACGCTATGTGAATTCCGCTTCCGTCGGATTACCTCGATCCGTTGATTCGATTTCTCAAGCCATTGGTCTAGTTGGGACCGAACGCATGCGACAATGGGCCTCTTTGCTCGTATTGGCTCAGACAGGCGATAAACCTTCCGAGCTCATGCGAGTCGCGCTTATCCGCGCACATATGTGCGAATCCCTTTGTCCGTTGTATGGCGTGCCGCCAGGACAGGGCTTCACGGTCGGTCTATTTTCGGTTTTAGATGCGTATTTTGATTGCGAAATGAAGCAGCTCGTCGCGAATCTTCCTCTTGCATCCGAGATTCTTGATGCCTTACTGAAGAGAGAAGGCGTGTTAGGGGACAATCTTGGAAGTGATCTTGGCGTATGAACAAGGAGACTGGGACCATCAAGCGATCAAGTCTGTTGAGGCTGATACGGTCAATTCTGCGTATTGGAAAAGTGTTGAATGGGCCAAGGGCGTGATGGCAACGGTGATCCGAAAATAATGGTGAATGCTCAATGACAAAAGCGCCACCATGCCTTCAGAAATGGGTTTGCCTTCTATCCTCTTCGCTTATCGTCTTGTTCACCAATAAAGGAATTGAGAACGCCAAGGCCCTGCTCGCCAAGTTCCACCGGTTTTTCTTCTTCTTCCGTTGCAATTTGGTCATCCGGGAGTTTTGGCATGATTTTGACCGACAGTTCGTCTTCTAGGGCTTCGTCAGAAAGATCCATGTCATTCATTAGGGCATGCAACCGCTGAAAAGCCAGGATCGACCGGGCATGCGAGGCCCAGGATCCGGAATATTCGGTATCGTTCACTTTGGTGATACTCGTCCAGAATTTCGATTCCTCGGGCTCTGACATCATTCCGCTCACAAACGCCTCTAATTTACTCATGAGGATTTCTTCCGTCTTTTCCAAGCCATCATAGTCAACGAGGGATCGCTCAATTGGGCGGTGCGCTAAGGTATTAAAGGTTTCTCTCCATAAATCTAATGGTTGAGTGGGCTCGCCAGAGGGGGAAGAGGTCTCTTGGTGTCCTTGTAAATTTTTGAGAAATTGCTCCAGTGCCTTCACTTTTCTTCCGGCTAGACTGCCGAGAGGGATACCCCACACATGAGCAATCTCATGGTCTTTGAGGGAGGCCGTTCCGGCTGTGATGAATTCTTGTTCCGCAATTTTATGGCGACGTCGAAAGATGGCCCGTCTACGCAGTAAGGCTTGAAATTCCAATAGCAAACGTTGTACCTGATAGTCTTTTTGAGCCATCTCTTCATGTTCCCAGGCCCGTTCCAATTTACGAAGTTCCTGACGAAGAAGGACTGACGGTGCTTGGCTTCGTGCTGCCTTAATTGTCTCTTCGTCTGTTTTCAAGTTTTCAAGGAGCATGCGTTCGGCGATGCGAATCTTTCGATCCATGAGGACAAGAGACTCTTTCAGAAATTCCACATGCATGCCGGGCCGTTCACGCTTTTGGCGGTAATACCCTTTATATTGGTTTGACCGGGAAGTCACATTTTGCACAGCTTCCAAAGAAATTGTTTTCCCTTGCGGTTGTTTCCCGGCTAAGAATCGAGAATCGGGCTGATCCGTGGCCATATAATCAATTTCTTCTTGGGTCACATCGATATATTGCAGTAAAAGCATTTGAAGCATGGTCCGGCTCTGAATGGGAAGGGCTTTCAGGGATGACTCGATTTGTTCGAATTGAATGGTAATGGACATGGGTAATTCCTCAGTTAATGGGTGAAGTTTTACGATGATAAATTGGTTCCACCCATAGATTCTATATACGTGGCGGCATATTCTCGGAGTTGTTGGACGGTTCCACTCGCGTAGAGCTCCTGCGGAATGGGGACCCGCACTAATTCGGAAACGTTCGCCCCTCGTTCAGCCGCCCAATCTTCGTCGACATATAAAGTGACGGCTCCATCTGGTTCACGGCGCACAAATAAAATGTTCTGTTCTTCTTCCATCGGTATCCTCAAAAACTAACAAGAAATCATGGGGTTTTGATACCACACCGTCCGAAGGGCTGTCAAAAGATCACCATTGAGCTGACCTGATCCGGCAGGGCGGTGGCAATAACCCAAAATGGGAAAAATGACATTGCGGGAAAATAGGAACAAATAAGCTGCTGCCGCCAAAAAGGCAAAAAAAACACTGGCTACGAAACTCGTAGCCAGTGCATCATATTCAAAAAGGTATCAGACTCAATTTTAGTCAATGAGTCAGCAAATATTTAGCCTCCTAGCGTCTCCACCACTTCTTTCATACTTTTCATAATACACGTAAAGATGGGGATATCCCGTTTGACATACCGGCTGCCCTCCGTGGATCGCAATTCCATCACCAAGTCCAAGAAATCTTGTGGGGAGTCGGTTTCAAAGGCGACCACGAATTCTTGGTCGTCCAATCCAAAGGAATACGTGGTATTGAGTTTGACGGAAGGGTATTTGTGTCCAATCTCAATATGTTCATCCATCATGCCTTGGCGGGCGGCTTTCGTGAGCAAGTACCATTCTCTGGTCTTTTCAAAGGGATACACGAAGATATATTTTGCGCGTCCTGGCGTAATTTTCAACCGACGACTCTCTTGCCCCTCATGGACATGATTATCGACATAAATGGATCGTTTCGTCATGGAAAGGTACGAGTAGGGATTGGTAAGATATTGCCCCAAGCCGGTGGCCAAGAGCTTGGAACTCATTTCTTGGAACATTTCCAAATCATAACTAATGCGCCACAACAAAAAGTCGCAATCACCTCGTATGCCGGTCGTGGTATAAGGAACGACGATGACCTTGCCATTATATTCTTCAGCCGCGCGGACAAATTCTTGTTTGCCTTGATCCCGTTGCTCTTTTGGAAGGCGTCGCCACAAGGGGTCGACCTTATAAAAACAAAAATTGACGAATTGTTGTTTGGCAGCCTCTTCGGCACTGGCCATAATGAAACCTCCCCTGGAAAGAAAAACCTGAGTATTTTTAATGACTTAAAACTAAAGCGGAAGGTATTACCATCGACGCTGTAAACTTGTCAATTCGGATTTGTCTCGAAATATGACGCCACCGCGACAAGATGCTGGACCTTGGGAAGTTTTTGTTGTTTCAGAAACTTTTGATATCATTTTCGGATGATAGCGGGTTGATAAGATTGGAAAAATGTGGTGGTGAGAAATTTATCTAAAGTTAAACTTAAGGTTTTGAAAAGTGTGTGGTGCTGGTGCATGGCTGGTGTCTGGGTCGTATCCCCAACACTATCTGCGTTGGCCATTCTGCGGGATCCGGATCATATGCAGGTTGAGCAGGCGCTGAAAAGAGGGATGGACTTTGCTCAACAACACCGACCTCCCAACGAACTGTATTGGCATTTTGGTTCAAACGAAAAATTTGAACCCCATGGGTTTTTGGTCACCAAAATAAGTGGTTTGGCCGTGATGTCTAGCCATTATGCGTTACGGGGGGAACAGCCGACCGATCAAGATATACAGCGCGTAGTGGCGGAAGA
>JAQBGS010000311.1:0-3432 GCA_032128535.1 Nitrospirota bacterium | reverse complement strand
GCAGCGTTGCAGCATGACAACTTCCAAGATGTCTTGCCAGCCATCTATTTTCAAAAAGCCGTAGTACCTTCTGCCAATCTGAGTACCAAGGAACGCTTGGGTTTAACCACGAACGTCTTGACTCGCCTACGCGTGTGCACCAAGGAAGGGGTTCCAGAGTTTTCATTCAAGGGACCGCCTGGAGAAGCTCCGCCGGGTTATTTCCCTTGGTTCGACATTCCCAACCGCGCCACACAACACGAGACGATTATATTTGGCCATTGGTCGGCGTTGGGCATTGTCACAGAAAAACATATCATGGCGTTAGATGGCGGATGCGTATGGGGACGCGAATTGGTCACCATGCGACTCGAAGATCGCCAGCTCTTTCGCGTGCCCTGCCCCAAATAAAACGTTCCTCCTTTTCTCACCTATCCTCCTGAATAGAACAGTATTCACCTCATGGTGTCAGGAATACAGCCCTTCCTTCTGTTCGAGCCTCATTTTCAACACTTCCTCCAAATATGTATCTAAACAGATAACACGTTGTATCTGTTGAGATAACATTTCCAAACTTCTTCTCCCGTTTTATCCCAGCGACCTCAGGGAAGCCATCCGTAAAAACCTTATAAACCTACCATTTTTTAAAGATTCCCTTTAAGAATACCAAGCGGCATTAGTCTTGCTGTATGACTTGCTTATTAAAAAGATGCGGCATTGTTTCTTAGTTTGTCCACGCCACTGAGAAAGAATGAGAAAAATGGTGGTTGATACCCAGAGCCCCCGAACAGATTCCTTTTTTATTATTTGTTAACCAGGAGTTCTAAGGCTTATGAAAACTCAACGACAGTACCTAGCAGACGTCACCCTTAAGCAACCAGAGGGTTCGGGTCGAAAATATAAACAGCGGCATACGAGAGTCCATCTGGACTCTCTGAAGCCCATTCCTCCAGTTTTTGCGGAAGGCACACTCAGGCAATGCCCCAAGTGTCAGGGACTGATTTTTATTGAAGCGGGAGAAACCATGAGTCAAACGATTGTCCGATGCCTCAATTGCGGATGGCAACCACAGTATCAGGCTCCAATGATCAAAGAGACTGAAGAGTCCCGGGTCATGCGCACCCTCACCAACCAATTTCTTTCAGGAAGTGACTGGGACCGTCTCCCGGTCGGATGGTAAGAACATCGGTCGAATCAACTTAATAGATTCAGCTACCTGGGGCTCGGATTAAAGAAGGCCGGCACCTCGTGCCGGCCTTCAACCGAAGCGTCCATGCCGAAAATTCCGTGCGCTCTCATCTCCTATATCGACACCATGCTAACCTGGATTCAACCGCGCTTCGCCTGACCATTTCCCTTTCGCTTTGGTATTAGACCCCTCTCACCAGAACCAGGTACCATCCTTGCTTCTATCCGTATGACGGGTGTATCCCCAACATGGGAAGGTTTGTGCTTTCAACATTGGAAACGAGCCGTAAACTATTCTCCAGATCTCGAAAGCACCCCAAAGAAAAGATGCGCCGCCGTCGCTTCACTATTCTCATGAAAAATGACTTCTACAGATTCCCAGGATTCCCATCCTGGGGGAAGCATGCCTGGCTCGTCTTGTGTTTGAGTACTTGTTTCATCGTCCCCACCCGCGCATGTGCCGAAGATATCGCGATTCTGAAATCCGCAGAGATTGCGGCCTATTCCGAAGCCATTGAGGCGTTTAAACAAGCCCTGCCCTCATCATTCAACGTGGCATTGGAATTTGACCTCCAAGGGGATATGGCCAAGGGACAAAGCTTGGCCCGAAGGATTCGCGCCTCTAATGCTCACGTGGTCTTAGCCGTGGGTCTCAAAGCCGCTCTCGCCGCCAAGTTGGAAATTCTCGACATTCCCGTCATCGTGTGTTTAGTCCTCGACCCCGAGAAATATGGCCTTCCAACCAGCAACATGGTAGGCCTTTCCTTACAGATCCCTTTTGAACAGCAGTTGAAGGCGCTCCAGACCTTAGTCCCGAAACTCTCCAAAATCGGCGTGTTATTCGATCCACAAAAAACTCAAGGTCAGCGGGATCAACTAGAACAACATGCCAGAACTCTGGGGCTTACCCTCGTGTCACAGGAAGTCCATTCAGAACAAGAGGTATCCGACGCGCTGAAATCATTGAAGAACAGAATCGAGGCCCTGTATCTCCTTCCTGATAGCACGGTCCTCACCGAGAATACCTTGGATTTCCTTATCAGCTCGACCTTGGAGGCCAATACCCCTCTCATAGGTTTCTCAGCGGGCCTAGTGCAAAGCGGTGCCGTGACCGGCGTCTATTTCAATCTTGGCGACCTGGGACGACATGCCGCGACCCTTGTTCCAATATTGTTGGCACCGACTCCTTCTTCGATTTTAGGCACGATGGTTCCTCCAGATGTAGTTCACAAAGCCATCAATGTGAAATCGGCGCGCTATCTGGGATTACCCCTCACACCGGATATCTTGAGGTCCTTTGATGAGCACTATTGAAGACTACATTCCCAAACAACCGGTTTCTCCTTTAGCCAATTCGGTCGAACGCCTTCCGGGATTCCTAAGCCTTCGGACCAAGTTCTCTCTGTTTGTGAGTCTGGTGATCGTGCTGGTCTGTACGGGTCTCAGTGGCTTCCT
Source organism: Nitrospirota bacterium (assembly GCA_032128535.1). GTDB lineage: Bacteria > Nitrospirota > Nitrospiria > Nitrospirales > UBA8639 > Nitrospira_E. Next base: position 810 of record JAQBGS010000311.1, on the reverse strand, counting down.
CATCCAAAATGAAGCCGAGATCATGAAACGTTTGTTGTTAAATACCGGAACATTCTTGGTTAACACGATAAATAAAGTCAGTCTTAACCGTTTGATTATCCACGATACGGATTATTTGGAAAAAGTGTTAGAGGGCGCCCTGTCGGTACCAGAAGTGGTGTATGCCGTCATTCGTGATCAGAATGGAAAAATGTTAGTAAGCAAATCCAAAGGCTTTCTCACCAACGGCTCTGTAGGCATTCGCGATAACAGCCAGCCCCTCCTTCCCAATGAAACCCATATCACATCATCGTTCTCCCAAACACCTCGTCCGTCTGACCATTCTCAACCGTTGATTACTGTTCTCCACACAATGATTCCCGAGGAAATAATTTCGCTACAGGCATCCAGCAATGGCCCTCCATCACGCCCCTGGTTAGCTTCCCATGAAACCATTTACGACTTTGCACTCCCGGTCTATCGCCAGCCTCGCCCGTCACCCAACATAGACCTGCTCTCCGCTGAAACACTTGATCAACCTCCAGCAGTACCACAACTGCCAGCCACCATCATTGGAATAATTCAAGTGGGTATTTCGACGGCCCATATGCAGAACGCCTTAAACCAGACGGTGTGGAATATTGGACTACTGACCTTTGGCATGATTCTGCTCGGAATTGGTCTGACCGTTCTCCTGACAAACCGTATTATCAACCCCATGCGGGAGCTCGCAAAGGTCGCACAGCAAATTGCCGAAGGCAACCTGTACGTTTCGGTCTTAACGAATTCGCAAGATGAAGTGGGGCAGCTCACGCACAGTATCAATCAAAT
>JAQBGS010000310.1:0-3181 GCA_032128535.1 Nitrospirota bacterium | reverse complement strand
GATGAAGTCGATGTGGAAAATGGGCCTCCAGAGGGTGAAACCACCTAGCGATAGTTTCCGTGATTGAACAACTTATCTGGCTTCTCAACATCACCCGTTCGCAGGTCATCGCCCGCCGGTACTTTATCGTCAATGGCTTTGACGGGGCACTGACGATGTTGGGACTACTGGCGGGATTTTATGTAAGCGAGGATGTCAGGCTGCCTGTGGTCATCAATGCCTGTCTGGGGGTTGCTATTGCGCTAGGCATGAGTGGCGTCAGTAGCGCCTATATCAGCGAGGCGGCAGAGAAACAACGAGAACTGAAGGAATTAGAAAAAGCGATGGTGACCGATTTGAGAAATTCAGCCCACGGCCAGGCCGCACGCCTCCTTCCCATGTTTATCGCGTTCGTAAATGGGATGACCCCATTGGCTATCTCCTTTTTGATTCTCCTGCCCTTGTGGCTCGCGCCAACCGTTGAACCCTTCAGCGCATTCCCACTGGAATCAGCTTTTGCCATGGCCTTGATCATCATTTTCTTCCTTGGTGTGTATTTAGGGAAGGTGAGCCACACCTTTTGGCTCTGGGCCGGACTTCGAACGTTAGTCATTGCCGCCGCCACCACGGCATTGATCTTCATAATAAGTCCTGGATAAACGCCACCCAAAAAATCGCCCTCTTTACTTCCCCGCAATATTCATCAAACCCAGTCCCTTAGGCCCTCTGTTCACCACAATCCTTCGAATTTACTTATCCCATGTATCAGGACAAGCATAATTTTGTTCAGTCCCACCATCTTTGACTGAGGAAGACTGGGACGCCCAAATCTATGGATGTGGGGAATTGTGCGACACTTCCTTGCTCGGGCTCCGTGGTCAGACCTCCCTATTCCTCTCTCGCTGGAGATGTTTTTAACTGCCCACCTACTAGTTGTGTCCCTTCTCGCAATTCGAACTCATCTCGGACTTGTTCTCTGTTCTCAATGGGATACGAACATTTTCGTCACCTCATGTTGTCCTGCTTTTCGCAACATCTCGGAAGACGAAATATCTGGCATAGAGTTTGATCTTACGTAAACATTAGATGCTGGTATCTCCGAATATGAACTATTTCATTCTTTGGATTCATGAACACGATGAATCCCCTGCTTTTCTTCTTTTGATGAAGAGCCGCATCAAGGAGGTAGACCGATGAAATGTCCTCACTGTCTGGGATTCATGGTGATTGATGCATGCCTCAATATGGAGGGTGACCGGAATAAGGTCTGGATTGGAGAATGGCGGTGTCTCAATTGCGGAGAAATTTTTGACCCCCGTACATTAGAAAATCGGGCGTTACAACGCCAGGCTAGGCATGTGTGGCGGAAAAGGGAGGCGGGTCGCTGTCTTGTCAGCTGACCGGAAAATAACATGAACGGATTTATACGATCGGTGGGATGGACGGTAGTGATCACGATGACGACATGGGGGGTATTGGTCGGCTCTGCAGGGGCCCAAGAACAGGAAGTGATCGGAGGGGGCCGATATCTCTATGAAAAGTTCTGCAAAATTTGCCACGGGCCCAGAGCCATGGGGGACGGAGCAGAAGCCCTTTCCCTTCAACCCAAACCTGCGGATCTGACGACTTTGCGCCAGCGCTATGGCGGAACCTTTCCTTTCTGGAAGGCGTATCGCATGATTGATGGTCGTGAGGAGGTGCCCGGTCATGGAACGCGCGAGATGCCGGTCTTTGGGGTGTGGTTCCGGATACCGGCTGATGAGGTCTCGATTGAAACTGAATGGGCGGATCAAGTACGGGGGCGGATCTGGCAGTTGTTATCGTATCTCAAATCGATTCAAGTCCCATAGCCGTTTCGTCCACCAATACCCGACGTTGGCTATGACAAAAGATGTCGTAAACTACCGACAAAAGTGAGGAGCACACAAAAATGAGTCGACAATTTTACACGATGAGTTTCTTATTTTCTCTGCTTATGCTGGCATGGCCGATGTGGGGTTTTAGCCAGGAGCCCTTTGGCAATCCTAAAGAGGGGAAAATACTCTATGAGAAGCATTGTGCGCATTGTCATGGAACCAATGGAGCCGGAGACGGGCCAGACACCCAATTCTTAATGGTCCTACCTGCCAATTTTCATTCGCTGGCATCTCGATCGAAAACCGATTGGGATTTGATGACGATTATTACGTTTGGCGCAGCCTTTTCTCCCATGCATGGGTGGGCTGATCGTCTGACGGAAGAGGAACGATGGGACGTCTTGAGATATATCCGGATACTCGCACCGTTTAATCCCATGGCTCATTACCAACCATCGCCCAACGGGTAACAGGTCATACCACTAAGCGTCAGGTTGAGGGTGATGTTTTCACGTTTTATTCATTTCTTCTACTAATTAAGGAGGGTTAACCATGTCAGACATGTTGAAAGTAATCGAAGTGCTCGCAGAATCGGACAAGAGCTGGGAAGATGCGGCATCGAATGCTGTGACTCACGCCTAAAAAAGCGTTCATGGAATCAAATCCATTTATATCAAGTATATGGAAGCCAAAGTGGAGAACAACAAAATCACCAAATACCGGATTAATGCAAAAATTTCGTTTGCTTTAGATTAGGTGACGGAGCCTTTATGGCCGTTGGGAGGAATTCTTCTGGGGGAAAACACTAAAGAAGGATTCTTTCCAACGGTCTGAGGGAATGACAAACAATCAGTATGGATGCTGGTGAGCCCTCCACAAGATGGGAGCATTTTCCGCATGATGCAGATATGGGCATTCGCGGTATCGGCCACTCGAAAGCGGAAGCCTTTGAACAAGCTGCCTTAGCTTTGACGGCAGTTACCGTGGATCCAGATCGGATCCATCCTCACCTAAAGAGGTCATTCTGCTGTGAAGCCCCAGATGATGAGTTGTTACTCGTGGATTGGTTGAATGCATTGGTGTTCAACATGGATCAAGAAAAAATGCTCTACCACCGGTTTCATGTGGTTATCGACAACCATCACCTTGAAGGCACCGCCTGGGGAGAATCCGTCGACCGCCAACGCCACGAACCCTCCGTGGAAGTCAAAGGCGCAACATACACGGAACTCTCGGTGCATCAACTCCCAAACGGATCTTGGTTGGCGCAATGTGTTGTCGACGTCTGAAATGAAACCCTAAACATGGACCTATCTCTCCTCACACCAGTTTCAGAGCATGAGTGG
>JAQBGS010000309.1:0-3148 GCA_032128535.1 Nitrospirota bacterium | reverse complement strand
GGGTCCTGAATCAACACGACCGGGGATTAGATAATATTTGGCCGGGTCCAGGGAAGTTAGTGGATTTTAACGATTTTCAACGGTTTTATATTGCAGAAACGAGTAGCCACCAATTAGCACCATCATTTTTTGTCATGCATGACATTGCCCGACTTGAGCCAGATCATCCCTTTACCATTAAAGCCCTGGAATCTGGAACCTTGCCTCATGCCTCCTTCCCATCTCCTGATGAAAGCACCGTTCATGCAGCGCCCACGTCCTTTCTGACCACTCTCGTTTCCTATCCGAATCCCCTAACGGCGCCGGTTTCCAATGGTCCTGGCGCGGCAGATTGGGTCGTGCCCTACAAAAAAGTTCAACGCGTCATTCAATCGGTGAAGGTCAAATGGGTGGTGCTTTCAGATCTCAAACGATTGGGATTTCCCGTTGATCGAGCCGTGCTTGATCTTCCCCTCGATGGACCCCATGGAACCACGATTCCCTTTGTTGTCGATGCGGGAGGCTACGTCCCCCAATCAACTCAATGGTTTGGACCGGATGATCAAATCGAAGCCGCGCTGGCAGGCGTCCAGCAGGCACAAGCCGCTTCAACCCCTTTAGATGCGCTCATGCAACTCAATCGAGCCTTAATGATTGCACCAAATAACAAACAGGTCTTGAGTGTCTTTGCCAATCAACTCTACCAGGGGCTTCTGAACTATGGGAGCCGCCTGAATAGCATTCCCATCGATGATGCACGTTTGGCTCAGCGATTCAATGAATTATATTGGACGGTCAAATCTCAAACGGATCGTTTTGATCTCGCATTGGGCATGGAAACCGGCGGAAAGTCGGAACCGACCCCTGCAGACTATCTGTATCGTATGATTCCGGTCATGGAAGTCCTCGCTTCCACTGAACCTGGAGATTTCCAAAACCGTTTACACCTGACGTCAACCTATCGCTGGAACAATGACCAAATGGCCGCCCTTTCCGCACCCCAAGAATTGCTCACGGTGGTGCCGGCGGAACAAGAAGAAGTGCGTGCCGAGGTGCTATTGGAATTGGCTTGGGCCCGCATTGGGAAAGTGGCTTGGAGCCGGCATTTCGACGACCCTGATATTCACAAGGGTTATGACTCGGCCAAGAAAGCCTTTGAGCTGACCAAAGATCCTTTGAATAAATTCACCGCCGCCTATGCGATGGCATATAGCCTCGCTTTTCAGGTGCCACGTGATAATCCCGCTATGCTGGACCTCTTGCATCAAGCGAAAGATTGGTACGAAAAGATTCCAGGCGCGAGCCCACAAGGTTGGGCCTATATGCTGGAGAACGATACGCTCAAGGGAATCGTCAAAACCGACCCAACCTTCAAATCGTTATTGGCGACACAATTAGGCATGTGGAAGGTCGAGAAAGGTTCGTGAGGGGTGAGGCGTCAGGAGTACGAAGAAATCACGCATAATTTCTTCCTCTAGGATTATTGACCTCACAGTTAACCTTTCACGCTTCGTCATTCTCCTTCATCCCATTTTTTTTCACGTCCTTTCCCCTTTATCTCATGGAATTGGATTTCCGAAAAAATCCCGCCATCTTGAGTAACATGCTGGACGTGATGGCTGACGGCGTCTTCACCGTCGATGCCAAGGGCCATATCGTGGCCTGGAGTACCGGCGCGGCACGAATCACCGGCTATTCCAGCAATGATGTCATTGGACAATCCTGCCACATTTTAGAAGGCCAGAACTGTAAGGGCTTTCGAGTCCTCACAGAATTCCTCGACAATCCCTCGCCCTATCCGTGGGGTATCTGTAATCAAGAATGTAAGGTCTTAGGCAAAGACGGGAGAGAACTCTACCTCTTTGGCAATGTCTCGATTCTGAGAGATGAACAGGGCCACGTCGCAGGCGCGGTGGGGACCTTTACCGATCTCACCTCGTTTATTCTCAGCAACCAAAAAATTGCCGTTCTGGAAGAGCAGACCAATTCACGCGAAGCCTTTCAACAACTCATTGGCAAAAGCCCGGCCATGCAAGAAGTCTTTCGTCGATTAAGGCTGGCTGCCCAAAGCGATGTCACGGTGTTGCTCACTGGAGAATCCGGCACCGGCAAAGAGTTAGCCGCACGAGCCATCCATGCCCTGAGTGCCCGTAAGGACAAACCATTTTTTGCGATCAACTGTTCAGCTATTCCTGAAACATTATTGGAAAGCGAATTATTTGGCCACGTGAAAGGCGCATTCACTGGCGCCATTCGAGACAAGATCGGCGTGTTTCAAGCGGCGGACGGCGGCACGTTGTTTCTGGATGAAATTGGAGACACCAGTCCCCTGCTTCAACTCAAACTGCTCCGGGTTTTGCAGGAAAGCGAGGTCCGGCGGGTGGGTGATGACCGCGCGATGAAGGTCAATGTTCGGCTGATTACGGCCACCAATCGCAACCTACAAACCCTGATGGCTGAAGGAACATTGAGGGAAGACTTTTATTACCGTATTCATGTCTTCGAGATTACTCTGCCGCCACTCCGAGAGCGCCGCGCAGATATCCCACTCTTGGTCAATCACTTCATGGAAGACAATGCCAAAGTCTTCCATCGCGACGTCAACGAAATCGCACAAGATGCGTTGCACCGACTTCAAGAATATGGTTGGCCTGGGAATGTCCGAGAATTGAAAAATGCCATTGAGCATGCCTTTGTCACCGTGGCAGACAACTGCATCACGCTTTGGGATCTTCCACCAGAAGTTCAGCGCCCCTCTTTGAAGACGTCTTCCACTTCCAGCCCGTCTTCCACCTTGGACCCTGCCGAAGAAATTCGCATTCGAGAGGCCCTCCAGCAAGCGCACGGTAACAAGACGGAAGCGGCCAAGCTTCTGGGAGTGAGCCGGGTCACGCTCTGGAAAAAACTCAAATTTCTTGACCTTCAATCTCCAGCCTCTGCCTAACAGCCTAAACTTCCCCCAAACCGTTAATTTGTTAAGTTAACGATTAACGTTTGCTGTTCAACCTTTGCCATTGCAGGAAAACGTTCCATTACATTACGTCACTATTATATTTCATAAACTATTGGTTTTATTATAATTTTAAAGAATTAATTTAAATAGAGTATGATGGCATAGGCGTTGCTTTATATAAAGGAAGAAGTAACAACAAAGCTCGGACACGGGGTA
>JAQBGS010000308.1:0-3927 GCA_032128535.1 Nitrospirota bacterium | reverse complement strand
AGGATGATATTGGGGTCGGGATGTAGATTCACTGTCGCTTTGTCTTTTCCCTCGTAGGAGACGGTATTTAATACATGGCGGATAGCTTCAAGCCGTGCGCGGATTTTGCTATTGGCTTTAACAAGGACCCAGGGGGCGTAGGAGGTATGCGTCTTGCTGAACATTTCTTCCTTATACTTGGTATAGAGGTCCCAATGTTCTTGGGCTTTGTCGTCAACTGGGCTAATCTTCCATTGTTTTAGTGGATTTTTCTTGCGGGCTTTAAACCGGCGGTCTTGCTCTTCCTTTGAAATAGAAAACCAGAATTTGATGACTTCAATATTATCTTCGTACAACATGTGTTCAAATTCCGGCACCTGTTGCATGAACGTCTGATATTGCTTTTTGGTGCAAAATTGGTTCACGGGTTCCACGACCGCGCGGTTGTACCAACTGCGGTCAAAAAAGGCGAGTTCGCCAGGGTTGGGCAGATGTGTGACGTAGCGCTGAAAATACCATTGGCCTTTTTCCACCTCCGTCGGTTTAGGTAGCGCCACGACGCGCATGGACCGGGGATTGAGGTGTTCCACAAATCGGCGAATGGCCCCACCTTTTCCTGCAGCATCCCGGCCCTCAAAGACGATAGCCACCCGTCGGCCATTCATCTGCACATCTCGTTGAAGTTTGACTAATTCCACTTGCAGTTGACGAAGTTCTCGCTCGTATTGCAGCGCGCGGGCCGCACGTTTTACATCCACTTGTTTGGAACGGAGAAGTTGAACCAGACCCTTTCGAGTGGTGACCTGCGCTAAATCTTCAGGCTTTAAGGTGGTAGAAGCTTTTGTGCGTGGTGGCACGGCTTTAAGTGTTTGTTTAGGCGGCATAGTCGGGTACATCTTTCTCATGGGAAGGGATGTCTGTGAGGCAACTGGATAGGCCGTATGTCATGACCACACGGTACCATGAATCAGCAGGTATTCCTATTTGGCTGTGAGTCATAAGATGTGTGCTGCAACCATCGGCAGTCTCAGAAGCGAACGGTGTTGGAAAATGTATGGATGACTGTGACTCCGGCGATAATCATTCCCATGCCTATGATGGCCGGTGTATCGGGCATTTCTCGAAACACGACGAACCCGACAAGGGCGACTAGGACGATCCCAACCCCCGACCAAATCGCATAGGCGACTCCCACGGTCATGTGGCGCAACACCAAGCTTAAGAGATAGAAGGCGGCGCCATAACCTAGGACGACCAACATGCTGGGCCCCAGTTTTGTAAATCCCTCTGCGCTTTTCAGGGCACTGGTGGCAATGACTTCAGCTAGGATGGCCATAAACAAATAGAGATAGGTCATAAGAGAGATCCTTTAATGGTTGGGCACTGACGAGGTCTGGCCTAAATTATGTTCGTATCGATAATGACTCGTGATGGGAAATTCAAACAGCATATCTTCTTGTTTCGGGCCCTCTCCGATGTTGTGCACAATCATGGGCCGATTGGTTCCGGGTACCATGTGGTCTGTCACAATGCCAATGTGGGGAAGGTGGTTGCTCGCAGTCCACGTAACGAGGTCGCCAGGTTCATAGTCCGATCCCACTGAGGTGACGGGAAGAACAGTCCCATGGCGTGTCAAGAACGTCTGCAGATTGGGGACCCGGCGATGATCAATATTGGGGTCGGGTTTGTGAAGCCCCCAATGCTTCGGATAGGCGGAAAAATGTGTCTGCATATCTTCATGGACCAACTGTTGGAGGTCCACACCTAGGGTCCGATAGGAACGAATAACCACGTTGGTACACACTCCTACGTCATCCGAGACATCTCCCATGGGATAGGGAATCACGCGATATCCTCCATCGTATTGGACGTGGTGGTTGGTTCGTTCCATCGCGGCTTTGACTAAATCCTTAGCAAACGAACGAGGGCATCCCTCTTGTCCAACAGCCACGGTGGAAAATGCGGCTGTTAAAATTAGGAATTGAAAAGGTACTATCATCATCTGAATGGGCGGGGAATTTTTTATAGGGTGTTTGTTCAATCATGTGAAATTCTTTTTGCCGATACCTTTAGGACAGCATCTATTGTATCAAAATATTCTACCCTCAATCCTTTTATAGATATATCATATGTATTCCTGTTGTGTGGACACATGGGCCTGAAAGTGGTGGGCACACAAATATGTTGATGGTTTTTGTGGCTTGCCAAAAGACGTGAATTTCGATAAGACAAAGCAGGTATGTCAGAATTTTCACATACTTAGTCATTGATTACGGTGATTGTCGATAGGAGGGCGCAAATGAAGAGTCGGGGTGATTCCGCAATATTATGGGTTTTGGTCATTGGGATGATGGTTGGATTGAGCCTGCCGCATATGACGTTCGCGAAGGAAGAAGTCGTACGTCTTCATGGAAATCTAGGGAGGCATCATTTTCGGATTTCCACTCCTATTCCGATGGCTCAGCGATACTTCGACCAAGGGATGATTTTGATGTATGGGTTTAATCATGCTGAAGCGGCTCGGTCGTTTCAGTATGCTCAGAAGCTCGATCCCACCTGTGCCATGTGTTTCTGGGGTGAGGCGCTGGTGCTAGGCCCGAATATAAATGCGCCGATGGCGGATACGGCTGTTGTGCAAGCCTGGGCGGCGGTGGAGCAGGCTCGTGTTTTGGCCAAAGAAACTTCGGAGAAAGAACAGGCTCTCATTGAGGCCGTCGCCAAGCGGTATGCGCAAGAAGTCATGAAGGACCGGTCGTCGTTGGATCAGGCCTATGCAGAGGCCATGCGTCAGGTGGTTGTGCAGTTTCCCGAGGATCCGGTTATTGGAGCGTTGTTGGCTGAAGCGTTAATGGATCTGCACCCGTGGAATTTTTGGACGAAAGAAGGAAAGCCTCAACCCTGGACGACAGAAATTGTTTCGACGTTGGAGCGGGTGCTAGATCTCAATCCCAATCTCCCTTTGGGGCACCATCTGTATATTCATGCGTTGGAGGCTTCCCCGTATCCCGAAAAGGCGCTATCCAGTGCGGCTCGATTGCCAGCGTTGGTTTCGGGGTCTGGTCATCTGGTGCATATGCCCGCGCATATTTATATCCGAATTGGCTGGTATCGGGATGCCTTGGTGGCCAATCAACGGGCGGTGAAGGTGGATGAAGAGTATCTCCATGATTCTCATGTCGAGAGTCTGTATACCGCCGCCTATGTGCCGCACAATTATCATTTTCTCTGGGCTGCGGCGATCAAGACCGGACAACAACGCATTGCCTTACAAGCGGCGAAGGATACTGCGGCCAAGGTGAGCCCTGAAGCCATGCGGGATCCTGGATTTGCCGGGACGTTTCAACATTTTTGGTTGATGCCGCTTTATACCAAGGCGCTATTTGGACAATGGGAGGAGGTCCTTCAAGAGCCAGCTCCTCCGTCTGATTTGGTCTATCCTGCAGGTATTCGGCATTATGCACGGGGCTTAGCTTTTCTTCGGCAAGGGCAGTTGGAGAAAGCGGCTTGGGAACTTGATGAATTACTAACGATCGTCAAAGATCCTGCTATTGCTGAATTGACTGTATTCGACATCAACGCGATTCCACAGATTTTAAAGATTGCGCAGGCGGTGTTGTCGGGAGAAATAGCCGCGCAAGACGGGGACTATGCTACTGCGGTGACACGTTTACAAGAAGCGATTACATTTGAGGACGACTTGCACTATACCGAACCCAAAGATTGGTACCTGCCTCCACGACAAGTATTGGGAGCAATATTGCTAAAAGCAGGGAAGCCTGTTGAAGCTGAACAGGTGTATCGCCAGGATCTGGTTGCCCATCCACAAAATGGGTGGTCTCTTTTTGGACTTGTGAAAAGTTTGGAGGCTCAGGGAAAAGTTGATGAAGCAAAAGTCGCGCAGCAAGAATTTGCCGAAGCTTGGGCTGACGCCGACGTCACGCTCACCAG
>JAQBGS010000307.1:0-4529 GCA_032128535.1 Nitrospirota bacterium | reverse complement strand
CCCAACCACACGGAAACGGCATCAAGCATAATCTTATCGTAAGTCCCCCACCTGGCTTTCGGATTCATATAGACAAGATTGGCTTCACCTTCTTTGCCAGGTTGTAATAACGGGTATGAGGCTACGAGAAACCCGGTTTGGACATCATGTCCTTTGACTTGTTGGGTCTCGGCACACCCACCCACCCACATAACCATCCCTAGCACCCCTACCAATAACTTCCACTTCATCGCGAGACCTCCTTTTGGTTCACCCCAGCTTTTGGGGGGATGAGAATAGATTAAAAGATTACAGCTACTGATTGATGAGACTACATACCCGGCAAAACATGGGAAAAACTACCCCTGATATTCTTGAAGCGCTATCCATGAATTGACCGTATTATGCCATTGTTAAAAAAAAATAGCTTGGAGGTTTTGCACTCACATCCACATCTCTCGCCCCTGGCAACTGCCAGTGACACCTACCCATGGCAATAATATCGTTTTCCCGCACGGTCGGCCATCTGTTCCGTTATGGTTTCAAATCCCTGAGCTCTGCGACGTTTCGTGTCCCATACACTTTTTTTATTCAGCAATTTGAGCACAAGAACCTTTTCCCGTATCCGGACAATCGAAACAGGCTAATACGTCAAAGGAATTCGTGCCGCCAGTTCAAACTTCACGACCGCCCGGATTTTACTTTCAATTTGCATATAGCGGGTCACTTTCCAGGCCGGGATGAATTCCCTCATTTTATCCGCATAGGAACGCTTGACCTGCACTTCCTTGTCTTCCAAAGCTAGGACGTCATCTAAGAGCTTCTTGGCCGTCTCATTGGGAATGGGGCCTTTCGCATAGGCCTCGGCAAATTCCACAACGAGCCCCGCAATCTCGAGATTGGCCGTGTGAAGTTCTTTTTGATACTCATCGTACAAGGGCCAAAAATTACTGGCTTCTTCATTGGTCAGGGTCATATTGTTCACAACCAATAACTTTTTATCGGCCTTGATTTGCTTAGCCAACATCTCCATGTCCGTATCAGCTGCACCCAGAGCTAACGCGGGCATGGCAACCATCATAATGGCCAGGCCGACCAAAAGTTTCTGAAACAGTGCTTTCATGTCCCTACCTCCTCGTGTTAATGGGATAATTAATTCGTAGATACCATAATCATAGATATGATATTCAATAAATGGTTCTCGCAGCAAATGGGTTTTAAGTACCGAATGCAGTCAGGGTGTCAAGGGATCAGGGAATTGGTTCAATCAAGGCTGAAACCGAATTGGCTCATTTTTGGGGACCAGCGTGTTCACTCGACATACTCACGTCTCCATCCCTTACTCTCCAAGCATAGCTCCTGCATCATCTCCCCTGCGCCTCTTCGATAGCGTTTTTGTCTGTTGGTGACGATGCCTTCGCCTTCCGGGCCTATGGTCGTGATGGTATCCCGACCAAAATGAACGTTCTCTCGATTACATTGAATCGTCGCCGCTTCTAAGTCTGTCTCTGTCGCCCCAGGTTTGACCCACTGTTGTGTAGGACCACAGGCGGATAGCAGCAGGGTAAATATCCCGAACCATAACCGTACTTTCATCTTCTTGCCCCACATTGATGGTTGACGATTGTTACCAGGGATGTCTCATGATGGCACACTGTCAGTGACATGGCACAACAGTTTTAACCCGAAAACACACCGAGTGTCATCCTCGCCGGTTGGTATCGGGATCCATCCGATAGCGGCACCAATGATCGATTTTCGATGAAAGATGTCGGGAATAAATGTCGTAGCTGAGGTGGAGAGCGGTAGCACATCGGCTGCGATTGAAATATTCTTCGCGACGGGCCAAGGCAAAGGGAAAGGCACAGCAACAGACCCTTTATAATAAACAAGGGTAATTTTTGGGTTATTCTAGAGCGCCTCTTCACTTGTCTGAACCGTTTATGGCAAAGTTTCTTATACGTTCTTTAAGATTTTTTTAAGAATAAGGAGGGAGATTTGATGAAAAACCCCTGTTGGTTTTTGTTTTTGATACTGTTGGGTGTTGGTCTTCTTGGCCAGGCGGGAACAGGCTTCGCCGAGCAGGCAACCGTGAAAGCCATGGCCCCCTGGGAAGGCGACGGCTTTGCTTTTCCCATTGGCGACGAGAAGGTTTACATGGTAGCGGTGTATACGGGCATTATGTTTGTCGAGGATAGTCAGGGAGCCTTGCACTCTGGCTCTCTCGTGTGTCCAGGTACGGTCGAAGCTGACTTGAAGGCGATGACCAAGTCCGGAAAGGGCCACTGCATTATTACGAACGCTGAAGGTGATCGGGTGTTTGCAGAATTCTCCTGTACCGGGGATTTAGAAGGGTGTCGGGGGCCATTTATGATTACGAGTGGAACCGGAAAGTTTACGGGCATTACCGGAGAAGGCGAAATGATTTCACAAATGCAGTCACGGCAGCTCCTCGTGGTGGAAGGGTTCGAATCGGCGCGCCAAAAGGGGGAAGGGATTGCAACCTGGCCACGCATCACCTATTCGATTCCTGATCAACCCTAACCTATCCCTCAATGCTTCATGATCACAGACTGTTCTACTATGGAGGTATCGTATGCATATTCTATTCATGATGAGCGTCACGACGGTGTTCACTCTGGTACTGGCCTTATCCAATGCTCACGCACAAATGTTTATCTATCCGCTGAACGGGCAAACTTCCGATCAACAAGAATTAGATGAATTTACCTGTCACAAGTGGGCCAAACAGCAAACTGGGTTTGATCCTAATCAACAAACGGCGGCCACATCTGCTCCCAAGCAAAAACGAGGAGGAATGCTAGGGGGCGCCATGGGTGGGGCTGCTCTTGGGGCTATTGGAGGAGCCATAGCCGGCAATGCCGGTAAGGGAGCGGCCATTGGGGCCGCTGTGGGTGGAGGTGCTGGGGCGATTGGTCAGAGACGAAGCAACTCCAGCGCCCAAGAACAACAGGAACAAGCGTCATCCCAACAGCAACAAACCAATCAGACCTTCAACCGTGCTTATAGTGTATGTCTGGAGGGGAAAGGGTATAAAGTCGGGTAGGTTGACACAGCACGCGTCTGCCAAATTGTGTGGGCATCAGTGGGCCTTGAAGCGTCGTTAGTCTGCCGTATCGGGTTTATCTGGAAACAGGATTTGAAACTGGAGCTGTAATGTCCAGTCAGGCGCAAAGTCCGGTTTTTCCAGATAATAAAATCCTTGAAGCTTGATGTTGATCGGCCGTTTTTCTCCCCGGAACATCACCTTTCCAATTCCGCCACCAATGGGCACCGTCCAGCGATTTCGCTTGTCCTCCGCCTCCCGGTTCGCGGTGATTCCCGGCGTCGAGGTCAGATACCAGCCATTAGTGAAATTGTAGTTGAGGAAAGGTTGGACTAAAAACAGGTTGACGTCGGGACGTTGATTATCGCCCGCAAACGACCAAAGATTTCGGACGACCACACCGACCACCCAGGGATCCGGGATGCTGACGATCGCGAGTGTCGGGCCGACACTCCATTTCCCCAGTCCCAGGCGATCATCCGTGGCAGAATTGAAAACAAAGGTCGGGCCAATGCCCCCAATTAATTTGAACAGTCGTTTGGATTCGTCACGGGCAAGAAACCCCGTATACTCAATATCTCCTAACCCGGTCATACTTCCCGGTTTATCCTCTATGGCATTGGCCGGAAAATATGGGATGGGAATCGTGAGTCGATTGAGGAGGGCCCAGTCTCCAAACCTTCTTGTGGTGTCGAGCTGAAGATTGAAGACATTAAAGAGATGATTATTGGCTCCGGCTCCGAAAGATGTCCCATTGGTAAATCCCGCCCGCATCAGATCGGACACGGGATTTTGCACTTGCTCGGCAAGTTTTTTAATTTCCTGAGCATGCGCCAGATGGGTCGCCATGAAACCCAGGATCACTCCCACCATCAACCAGCCTTTGCATCTTCTTCGAGAGGCCAATGACATTCCTTTTGGGCAACCAAGCATCGGTTGAGGTTTAGTGAAAATACAATCAGAGGATAACATGAGGCGAAGAGGCAATCATGTGGAAAATTTTAGCTTATCAGGATTGAGAAAGAATAATCTTTCATCGAAGGGCTCACCATGAACGGAGGACCCCCCCGTTTTCTCCGTTGGGTCGCTTACCTTGCGCGTTATAAATGAAGACCAAGGGAAGACCAGATGGATGCCCGATAAAACATGTCGGGCATGACAGACTTTTTTCGTCCTCCCCGCCAGTCGTGGACGGGGATCCATCACCCTCTTGCCATACCTGCGTGTCGGTGGCAGGTATCCATCTCCCCTTCGGTCATACCCGCAGTTTGTGAGCCTGCCTCTGCAGTCGTTGGCAGGGGCGGGTATCCATCTCCCTTTCGTCATCCCCGCAGTTTGTGGCGGGGATCCATCCGAAAGGAACCCAAGATAGATTCCCGATAGAAAATTTCGGGAATGACGCCGATGAGGATGGATGCCCGAAAACAATGTCGGGAATGACGCCGATGAGGATGGATTCCCGATAAACAATGTCGGGAATGAC
>JAQBGS010000306.1:0-3362 GCA_032128535.1 Nitrospirota bacterium | reverse complement strand
CAGAAATGCAAATGAAGCATCAGGCTTATCATGATGCTTTAACAGATTTGCCTAATCGGATTATGTTTGAAGATCGGTTGCAGTTGGCCTTGGCCCAGGCGAGACGAGATGGAACCTTACTCGCGTTACTCTTTTTGGATTTAGATAATTTTAAATCCATTAATGATCAGCATGGGCATCAGATGGGGGACCGCTTGTTGCGGGTAGTCGCGAAGCGGCTTGTGTCCTGTGTCCGAACTACGGATACGGTTTCTCGCCTAAGTGGAGATGAATTTACCATTATTTTGCAAGGGCTTGATCGGATTCAGGACATTCGGCAGGTCGCTCAAAAAATCGTAGATTGTCTGATGTTGCCTATTCACTTGAGTGGACAAGATCTTTTCGTGCAAACAAGCATTGGCATTGCCGTTTCCCCAAAAGATTCAATAGACCCGCGACAGCTTTTAGCGATTGCCGATCAGGCGATGTATCGCGCCAAAGACTTTGGCGGAAAGCGTTGGTTTTTTGCGACGCAAGAATGGAATTTTGAGTAAAGCGTTTTCCGCCCCTTCTGATCGCTTCTATCCCTCGACTTTTTTCGATCCTCTCAAACGTTTTCTTTCCTACAGGTGTGGATTCTTCTTCGTTGAGGAAAAACCACGATTGTTGAGTAAATGCTTCGTCGTCCTTACGAATAGTGTGGAGATCGATCTGTAGGCTGTTCCCTCCAATATGCCTGAATGGAGAATTACTTGGGGGTCCGGAATTTCGTGTTTTTCCCATACGGTTGGGGTTGCGGCATCGAAACTGCGCAGGACAACTCATGAAATATTGGTAGGTTGTGTTAAAAGATTGACTTGAATGTGCCAAGAATTTCTGCATCTTGTGCATGTCCTGTTGAGGCTATTTGTCGTTGAAGGCCATGCAATCGTCTTCTGGCCTCATTTTTGCTTCTTTGAGATCAGGGATGTTCTGCGCTGAGAGCGTTGAGATAATTTTTTTGTACGAGAAAAGGAGTGTTGTTCCATGATCGTTCGCCGACGACCAATGAAAATACTGGCATGGAGTCTTGTTCTGGGAATGGCCATATTGGCTATGGGGTGCGGACATCGTTCATCGCACGGAAGTCAGGGCCATTCGAAGTTTAATAAGGCCCGTATGGTGGCGCAGCAACCGACAGCGTCAGATCTCACGGCTTTGAAGGGACCCGTTGGCGGTGAAGGGTATTTTGGCGATGAGGCTGGCCCATTGTCCGATGTGCTGAAAGAAGAAGCGTTGATTCATGAAGATCCTCAATTTGGTCACGAAGGAAATGGGAACGGGTCCCCGAATGATTACTGGCTCAATCGTACCCGCGCGGAGCAGTTCACGGCGCAAAGTGGGCTCGAAGATGTGCATTTTGAATTCAATAGTATTCAGCTGAATGAACAAGCCAAAATGACTTTAATGGCCAATGCGGAATGGCTGAAGGCCCACCCTGATGCTGAAATAACCATCGAAGGCCATTGTGATGATCGTGGCACGTCCTCCTATAACTTTGTGTTGGGTGAGAAACGGGCGATTAGAACCAAAACCTTTCTCGCCAGTTTAGGAGTATCAAGTGAGCGATTGAAGGTCATGTCCTTTGGAAAAGACAATCCCGCATGTTGGGATCCGACGGAACCCTGCTATCAAAAAAATCGCCGAGCGCATTTGGTTCTCGGGATGAGGGTCGCATCAACGGTGATGCGGTAAGCCTTTGCAGACGTGCGTTGTCTATTTACGGACGAGGTTTCTTTGCCCAATTCTGCATGTCAAAAGGCAGTAATATGTTTATGAGCCATGCGTGGCCCGTTCTTGGGCGCTGGAGTGCGGGGGGGGTGATCATGCTCACTATCGGAACCCTGTTCTCAGGCTGTGTGGCGCAGCAGGCCGATGTGGTGCGAATCAAGCGGGAATTAGATGCCAAGATCAGTCAACTCGATAAAAGTAAAACTTCCCTTCAACAGGCCGTCACTGATGCCAATGCGGCGCTAGAGAAAGCCAATGTTCTTATTGCCCGTCAACGGACGGAAATCCAAGAGCTGTTGCACACTCGTGCTGAAGTCATGGATCAAATGGCCACCCTGAAGGATACTGATTTATCTCAAGTTCGTGGAGCCCTCGAAAAGAATCAGCATCTCGTAGAAGAGCTGGATCAGAAATATGGCCTACTCCAGTCAAAAGTCCAGACGGTAGAAACCAGCGTCCAACAATCAAGCGAGATTCTCGACCCTCTCGTGCAAGAATTTCGTGCGCAATTAAAAGCAGAAGAACAATTACGTTCCGAACAGGGCGGGAAATTCGGGGAATTTCGGACGTCGTTAGTCGACTATCAACAAGTCTTAACGACGCTTCGGCAGAATGTCGCTCAACAGGAACAACAGGTTGCAGCCTTGCAACAGCATGTGGAGCGCTTAGGACAGCAACAGAACTCGCAATATCAACAAGTCCAAACGGACGTGAAGGATGTGCGGCAACATATTCAATCCGTTATTGGGACATTGGAACAGATCAGTACCACGTTTAGTGGACGGTTAGACGCCTACGAGAAACACCGTTCGGAGATCTCTCAACAAACGAACACGGCTGGGGCATTGTCCATTCAGGGATCTTTGGCCTCTCGGATTCCACATCAAAGTAGAAATTTATATCAGACTGATATCCCCACGGGTTCCCATCCAACCTCTCACAGTGGCCAGGAGGTGGCTCCGTCATCCCTTCGCAATTCGAATGACGGTGTTTTAGGGTCGGCCATGGTTTCTGCTTCTTTGGCCCCATCAAATGTCACGTCATCATCCCGTCCCTCATCCGTTTCTCCCATTGAAAAATATACCCAGGAGGAGCGGATGGCGTACCAAAGCGCCTTTAATTTATTACGGGCCAAAAATTACGAGAAGGCCGCTCGAGAATTCTCCGTCTTTCTTCGAACATTCCCCAACTCGCATCTAGCAGATAATAGCCAATATTGGTTAGGTGAATGCTATTATGGACAGCGGCGTTTTCAGGAGGCGATAGATGAATTCGAGCGAGTCTTCGCTCTGTATTCCGCTAGCAGCAAAGTGCCGGCGTCGTTACTCAAAATCGGGTATTCCCATCTTGAGCTACAGCAGCCCTCGATGGCTCGTGCAGTCTTCCAACAACTTGTCCGCACCTATCCACAAAGCCCCGAAGCCATCAAAGCCCACGGCCGTCTCCAAGACGTCAACGCCCTCCTCCAAAATCCTTCTTAACTCTCTAAATGTGTAATGTATGACAAAGCAGACGAAGTTTTTTACCGACCCGTAGGCCTGACAAGCTATTTCATGAGAATTATGTGGGAGATTCTGAGAAAGGACGTGAGACTGGGGATTCATTCTGCATAA
>JAQBGS010000305.1:0-4278 GCA_032128535.1 Nitrospirota bacterium | reverse complement strand
TTACATTAGGAGGGCAAGAATATGGAAACACCGCAAGTCTGCACGTGCTGCCGCCTGCCGTGCTGTATATGCGGCCCTTACCACAAGCCGGGAGAGCGTTTTTCGGTATCTGGTTGGGCCAAGTGACGGGGATAGTGTATTTAGATGGGATTGCCACCGTCATTATTGGATTAATCTTGGGAGGAACGGCGGTCTGGTTGGCGTATGAAACCAAAGGCCTCCTCATCGGAGAAAGTGCCAATCAGGAAGTGGTCCAAAGTATTCGGGACATGGCCAGGCAACTCTCGGGAGTGACGCATGTGAATGAAGTGCTCACCATGCACATGGGGCCAGAGTTTATCCTGGTGAATCTGAGTGTGGACTTTCGTGATGGGCTGACTTCTGAAGTTGTTGAAGAATGCGTGGCGACATTGGATGTGGCCATCAAGGCCAAACATCCCTTTGTCAAACGAGTCTTTGTGGAAGCCGAGGCTCGATGGGTCAATGTCGCGCAGGCGGCCAAAGTATCGGGCTCAGGTATGACCGTGCAGGAGACCAAAATCGATGGGTGAAACGCGCGTTGATCTTCTGCACCTCTTGGAAGATTTACGAGATGCCTATCCGGGCATGCTCGAAGAAACCATCCTCACAGAAATGGTCGCAAACTCGTTGGATTCCGGAGCCAGCAGAATTGTGATCCAAGTTGATCCTTCAGATGGAACGTTGATGGTGCTGGATAATGGCTCAGGCATGCAGCGAAAGGACTTAGCTCGCTATCACGACATTGCGTCCAGCACCAAAAGGCGTGGGCAGGGCATCGGCTTTGCCGGCGTGGGGATCAAGTTGAGTTTGTTGGTCTGTGAGGAAGTTCTGACGGAGACCAAGCGCGGGCAGACGCATGTCTCGACCACTTGGCATTTATCGTCACGGCACCGGGCGCCATGGAAATGGGTGCCGCCTTCAGGGATGGTCAATCAACAAGGTACCGCTGTTCGATTGAAGTTGCAGAATGTTTTATCCCCGCTATTGGATCAGGGGTTTGTAGGGGCGGCTCTTTGTCGACACTTCCAACCCTTACTGGACCCTACTTTTGAGAACATTTTGAATGCCCAGTATCCGCAAGGGGTGGTATTCGAGATCAATGGCGCTCCGCTGCCCGCTCAAAGCTTTAAGGCGCCGGTGACGGCGCCATTAGCCATTCGTCTCTTGCGAAAACGGAAACCCTCCGCCATTGGATATCTGGTGCGAACCGAGGAGCCGTTGCCTGAGGATCTACAGGGATTAGCGATCAGCACGCTGGGAAAAGTCATTAAGTCCGGTTGGGATTGGCTGGGCATTACTCCGCAGGCGCGAGAATGTCTTTCCGGGCTGATCGAGGTGCCGGGCCTGGCAGGCAGTTTGACCCTGAATAAAGGGGACTTTATTCGTGTCGGCAACCGAGGGGCGACCTATCTGGCGTATCGAAAGGCCATTCAAGAAGCCGTTCAGCGTCAATTGGCTGAATGGGGAAACGTGGATAACCCGATTGAAGAAACGCCGCCCCGTCAAATCCGTCCCCTGGAGCGGGATATCGAGCGTGTGCTGGAAGACCTCTCCAATCTCTTTCCGCTGTTGGGGACTTTGGTGGAGCATCGGAAGGGAGGCCAAAAGCGGTTGCCCTTGGGTATGGCCGGCTCCTATGAAGACATGCGTGCCGTAATGACGCCTGGCGAGAGGGACACGGTAGTGGAAGAGGAAGAAGAGAACGCGTTAGTTGTTCAAGGCCAGCAATCTGGTTCCCCTTCTGAATCAAAACGGGAACCACGTGATGTGGAGGACGAGGCCTCGGTGGTTTCTGATTTGTTGTTGCCGGATCGAGGTAGTCCCAGACGTGCGGCCAGGTTCGGGCTCGGCATCCAATTTGAAGATCGGGAAACCGATCAAGAAATTGGCCGTTTGGTGGAGTCAACGGTGTGGGTGAATCGCGCCCATCCCGCCTATCAACGGGCGGTGGCCACGCGGTCCGTCGGCTACCATATTGCCCTGGCGGTCGGCCTGGCTTTAGCTCCACTCGCGGTAGAGCCGGTGCACGAGCATGCATTCCTGACCGCATTCCTTTCTTGTTGGGGCGATGGTGGAATGCCGAAGAAACGAAGTCCACGCAAGCGGAAGGGTGCGCTTTGATCACGATCGATTCAGGAAGGGTCCCTAATCTCTGTCCCTATTCTCGATTTCCACTACAACCGGGCAATGGTCGGATAAGCGACGATAGGCCAGCGGATAATCTCCTCGAATGCGCTGGCAACCAGCCAGTGCGCAGTAGCCCGTGACCTGAACGGAGTTCACATCCACTTCCTTCATATCCTGGGTTACCAAGACATGATCCAGCTGCCCGCCAACCCCACGAAAATACTGAGAACATTGGGGGTGAACCTCGAGATCCGTAAAACCCGGCTTTTCTTTAGCGACGAATCGGCGAAGGTACTTCAGTTCGGAAAGCTGTGATTGCCGATCGCCTGCTCCCATCGTATTGAAATCTCCAAGAATCACCACATCCTGATCCTGTTTCAATAAGGGTGCGACGGCCTTATCAATACGGTTGAAGGTTTTTTGCCGTTCTTCCAGGGCAAAGACGGTCGGGCCGGATTTTAAGTGTATGGCAATCACATGAAAGTCCACTCCATTGGTCGTACGAGATTGCACCCGGGCGTATTGGCCGGGGCGTAAGCCGTAGGTGCAGGGATTGGAACCGTCTTCCGCCTTGGCGTTGAATTCCCACAGGCTGTCAAATTGGGACAGGACCACACGAGAGTCGTTCCACAGTAAACCTATATGGTGATCGTCCGGGCGTCCACACGGTTGCCGGTGCCATCGCCACGTTTCCCCGGTCTGGTTGGATAATTGTGTTGTGATCGTTTCCCAAGCGTGGTCGGCTTTGGGAGTGGCAAGACTTTCTTGAACGGCCAAAAGATCAATTTGCATCCACCGAATGGCACAAACCAACCACTCGATATCCGTGGGCTCGGCCGATCCCTCGTTTTGATCGGGACCGGATCCCACCGGGAACCATCGCAGATTCCATGTTGCGACACGCATTGTGGCCGATGACGCTTCAACCATACGGACCCCGTTTTGGATAGCCGCCTGACAGTGCTCTTTGCTCGACCACACGTCCTGTTCGCCTCCCCTCGTCGTCGTTGGGGTGCCAGGAGCCTTTGGTGGTGAAGGTATGCTGGGAATAATGGGAGTCGGGGCAGCGGTACTGGCTTGAACGTATTTTTTGTGGACCCAATGGACTTCTCCTGAACCCAACTGAATCGACAGCCATTGACCATCTGGATCGATGCGTTGGATAGTTGCGGTGGTGTTGTTCGGAACATGCTTCAGATAACTCGGTGCGGGCTCGCGATGGAGCGGGACACCGTTGGGTTTCTTGGCCTCAAGGATGATCGACTGCCCTTCGTGAAATTCCTGGGCCGAGGCAAAGCTGAGATTTGCCATCAGGATCAAAACAAGCAGAAAAACTGGAATCAGAAAAAGTCGCATGCTCTCTTCTTAACAAAACGGGAGAGGTAATACCAAGTGGATATCGCTTCATAAGAAAAATGATGATGAAGAAGGGAGAAATATCCTGCTATGATCCAACTTCTTTGAAAGGCCAACGATGAGTTCTTCCATTAATCTTGAAATCGCCAGCCGCACGTCTTTGATTCCTATTGCGAAAATCGCGAAGGACAAATTGGGATTGGATCCCGACACCCTCGAATTGTATGGCAAATACAAAGCTAAAATTCCTCTCTCCAGGATGGATGCCCTTTGTGATAAGCCGGATGGCAAATTGGTTTTAGTCACGGCCATTTCTCCTACGAAAGCTGGGGAAGGGAAAACTACTACCTCTATTGGCTTGGCGGATGGGTTGAATCACATTGGAGCGAAAACCCTTGTGGCTATTCGTGAGCCAAGCCTCGGTCCCTGTTTTGGGATGAAAGGCGGAGCCTGTGGCGGGGGCTATGCCCAAGTGGCGCCGATGACGGACATCAATCTTCATTTCACCGGGGATTTTCATGCGATCACGGCGGCCCACAATTTACTCGCGGCCATGGTCGCCAATCATATCCATTGGGGGCACAAGCCGCAGATTGATCCGCGACGGGTGACATGGGGGCGGGTGCTGGATGTCAATGATCGATCGCTGCGTTCCATCGTGACGGGGTTGGGGGGAAAAGCCAATGGCTACGCGCGTGAAGGCCGTTTCGACATTACGGCGGCCTCGGAAGTCATGGCCATTCTGTGTTTGGCTTCTGATCTGAAAGATTTGGA
>JAQBGS010000304.1:0-3014 GCA_032128535.1 Nitrospirota bacterium | reverse complement strand
TCTTTGGCAATAATGGTTTGAACGGGAGTCATCATGAAGCCACGCTGTTGAGGTTTTGGTCATGTCGCATAAATCGAATCTTCATTCAATTAGCTAACGGGTTTATCTGTTTTGGTAAGCATCTTAAACACATCTTCCAGGCTCACGGTTTGAGTGGTTAACTCCAAGAGCCCAGCACCTCGAGTGACGACCAGTTTCCCCAGTTCTTCCCGGACATCTTCCCCAATATGTGTTTCTAAGACATAGGTATTGGGTGTGGGGCCGCGGGAAACGCGCATCACACCAGAAACCTTTCCAAGCGTTTCCAATAGATCTGGATCAGACTGTTTGACCGTAAGGTTTAGGATTTCGGATTGACGGAGTTTTGCCCCGAGTTGCTCTGGCGTATCAATGGCGACGATTTGGCCTCGATGGATAATGATCACTTTCTGGCAAATGGCTGTGGCTTCGGCTAATAGGTGTGTACTCAGGATGATGGTATGGGAGCCAGCTAGATTTTTTATCAGGTCGCGAATTTCAATAATTTGGTTTGGGTCCAAGCCTGTTGTTGGCTCGTCCAAAATTAGAACAGGTGGGTTATGGAGCAAGGCCTGGGCTAAGCCCACACGCTGGCGGTAGCCCCGGGACAAATGCCCAATCACGCGTCCTTGCACCTCGGTCAACCCGGTTTGGTTGATAATGATCCCCATGCGTTCCTGCAACTGTTCTGGCCCCAGTCGCTTAATGCGACCAACAAACGTGAGATATTCCCGGACGGTTAATTCTAAATAGAGGGGAGGAGTTTCCGGAAGGTAGCCAATATGCTTCTTGACCTCCCAAGGTTCTTCCAAACAGTCGAAGCCCGCAATTCGTACCGTACCGGAAGTTGGCGGCATGAATCCGGTCAAGATTCGCATGGCCGTGGTCTTTCCCGCACCGTTTGGGCCCAAGAATGCGACGATTTCTCCTTTGTGAATAGAAAAAGAAATATCATCTAGTGCCGTGACCTGGCCAAACTTTTTGCTCACATGTTGAACATCGATCATCGGGAGTCTCGAGGGATTGGAAAGCGAAATGGGAAGAAAGTAAGTGTTTAGAAATTGTATCGAGTAGGAATGAAATCATACCTGTGTGAAAAAAAAACCGTCAAGGTGCTGCCGAAAACAGTATAGACTTGACATTGACTCTTGTGGCGAAAGTTGTATGATGCAATAAAATTTCCGAATTTGGCATTTCTGCCACTCTGCTAGACCTCTCCAGACCTCCTGATTTTCACTGAATGCTGATATGATACCGAAGAGATTATCTATTGATTATGTATTTCTGGCGCTCTTTTTGTTGGTAACAGTTGGCTGTAGTGCTTTTCATGAAGTGACCGTTGTCAGTCATGGCGATGAAGTTGCTCCGGTAAAGGAATTAGCCCCAGAACAAGAGGCGAAAAGGCTGACATTGCCTGTTCCGATCCCCCCGCCACCCACACCTTCGGATTCGAATCGTTCGGTTGAGAAAGAAATATTTTCTCAATCTGCAGAGGACACGACACTTCCATGGACCGTACAGGATGTATTCTTTGATTATGACCAAATGGCGATTCGGAGAGATGCCATTCCTATTTTGGAACAAAACGCCAAGGTGCTGTTGAAACGGTATCCCAAGCGAGAGGTTCTCATTCAGGGGCACTGTGATGAGCGTGGAACCGAGGCATACAATCTCATTTTGGGAGAACGTCGAGCTTCAGCCGTGAAGAATTATTTGGTCAACTTAGGGGTGACGTCCTCTCGATTACGGGTCTTGAGTTTAGGAAAAAGCCAACCATTTTGCCCAGAACGTACGATACCCTGCTTTCAACACAATCGTCGTGCCCACTTTGTCCTCAAATAGCGCCAGTTTTTGTATTTATTGATGACCAGCGATGGGATGAATTGCCGCTCCGCTTCCTGAATCTTCTTGCCCCTTATTTCCCACCCTTTTGAGTTATTGTTGAATGGATAGCCTGGGTTTAGGTTAAGAATGAGAGGTGTTTCCTTCATTCACCAGTTGGCGGATTTATTCCTTGTTATCAAAAAAGTTGAACATGAGGGTGTGGCTCCTTGCGATGGGTTTTGTGGCTGTATTGTCCACCTCGGTGTGGGCTGAAGTTTGGGATTTTTCTTGTACCGAGGCTGTTTCCCTACTAAAGGCCGCGCAAGATCGTGTCGTGCAAAAGCATGATCAATTGCAGGAAGCCAAATTCAGCCTCAGGCATGCTCCTGAGGAGTTTGATGGATGTCGGCGGAGTCGACGAGGATTTGATGGGGGAAAGATTTATTGTGTGAAGCATCAATCGCGACAGGGAAACCTGCTGAAAGATATTCTTGTTGCCCAACGAAGTCTGGATTCGGCACACCAAGATTTTGATCGACATATTCAAGGTGTTCTTCGATCCTGCCCCATTTCCTCGCACTAACGCTACGATTTGGTTCCCTCGTTTCAGAAGTCCCCGCCGGTTGCCGATTTCGTTCTGGAGCAGTATTCAGATCCGGAATCTCTCTCATCATGGTTGAAGTTTTTCCTACCTCTCTAAGTCAGAGCCCTAGGGTATTTTCCACTGCGTGTGTTTCCTGTAGACTGAGTTTTTCTCCATCCATTCGAAAAGAAAAATTTGTTGTGTAATTGTTATTAATCCTGTAAATTACCTACGGGTTGTCTCGATGATTTATCCAAAAGCGATTGTTGGAAATTTTTTATGTTTAGTTTGAAAAAATTTCTGGCTGCTCTGTTTGGTCCTCTCTCGATTTGTTTGGAACTTGTGGCATTCGGTCTGATGCTGCTGGTTTTTTCTCGGAAGCAGAAAACCGGAAAAGTGTTTGTTGCTCTAGGAATGCTGGTTCTCTTGATGTGTAGCATTGAAGGGGTGTCTGGTCGCATTCTCCGTACGCTTGAAACACAATATCCTCCATTGAATGTCGCCGAGATCATGCCACAGGACATCGGGGGAACTATGGAACCAACTGTGAAATGGATTGTCGTGCTGGCTGGAGGAGTGGCTGGGGACT
>JAQBGS010000303.1:0-5359 GCA_032128535.1 Nitrospirota bacterium | reverse complement strand
GTTAACAGAGGAGCGGTATGCCGTCGACTTGAGCGCAGATGGAGAGGAAGGATACGTCATGGCTAAAGCCATTCCGTATGACTTGATTATTTTGGATGTCATGTTGCCCACCCTTGATGGCATGTCGATCTGTCGGCGCTTGCGGAGCCAGGGGAAATCCGTTCCGATTATTCTTCTGACGGCAAAAGATACCATTGACGATAGAGTTACAGGGTTAGACATGGGAGCAGATGACTATCTCACCAAACCCTTTGCTTTTCCTGAACTGTTAGCCAGAATCCGCTCCCTTCTCCGGCGAGGGAGTGGGCAGTCCGCCATCCGCCTGAAGATCGGAGACTTGGAACTGGATCCCGTCACCCACCAGGTATGGCGAGCGGGACAGGAACAGACACTCACGAATAAAGAATATGGGATCTTGGAATACCTCATGCGAAACGAAAATCGGGTGCTAACCCGATCCGCTATTATTGAACATGTGTGGGACATTCAATATGACAACCTGACCAATATCGTCGATGTCCATATCCGTTCGCTTCGCGCAAAGATCGATCATGATTCCGCAGCACCCCTCATTCACACGGTTCGCGGGGTGGGGTATGTCATGAAAGTCCCCAAAACATAATTTATGGCTTCCTTCCACGCACGTATTCGGTGGTCGAGCGTCACACTTATCACCATTCTTCTTCTCACATTTGGGGCGTCCCTATACAGCACCCTTTCATTTCTGTTGCATCGGCATGTCGATGCACAGTTATGGTCGATGGTTCAATCCCAAGCTCATCGGGTTATAAAAGAAACAGGGGAAATCGACGAAATTAGGCAGAACAACTCCCGTCATGAAAAAGATGATGATGACCATCTTGAAAAGGAAAATCATGAACTACGTGAGGCCATTCGTGACAGCGTGGTTTTAAGTCGGGAAGGCACCGTGCAATGGAAAGGGAAAGGGGTCGGAGTTGTCGCCCCGCTCGATCCCCTCCTAAAAAATCAGGTGTTACAGGGGCAAACCATCTATGAAACCCTACAACACCCGCAGGGTTCCCCAGTCCGAAGGATCTCTTTTCCGATCACCGCCGAAGGAAGAGTTGAATACATCCTACAAACCCAGGCCTCACTGGATCTGGTCAATGAAACATTGTACTGGCTGATCATCACGCTGGGAACGGCAACCATCGGAATGGTCGTGTTTGGATGGGTGGGCAGTACGTGGATCGCTCGTATGGCTCTTGCCCCCGTAGAGACCCTTGGACACACTGCCGCAAACGTCTCAGCCCAATCTCTTGATACTCGCGTCTTTCTGAATGCGCCCTACGAAGAATTTCAGCAATTGGCCATGAGCTTCAATAACATGTTCGAACGATTACAGCGAGCGTTTGAGTCACAACGTCGGTTTGTTGAAGATGCTGCCCATGAATTAAGGACTCCTCTCACCGCCATGAAAGGAAATGTAGAGGTGGCCCTACAACGAGAGCGTTCAACGACAGAATATCAGGACGTGCTCTCCACAAGCTTGGGGCAAGTGGAACACCTCGCCCGGTTGGTCAAATCCCTGCTGACCCTTACTCAATTTGCTGGAGATCATCCTCCAATTGATTTACAACCTGTTCTCTTGGAACCCTTAATCAAAGAAGTGGTTTCGGAATTATCTATACTCGCTGAGGAAAAAGGCTGTCTCTTCGCCGCGCAACTTCAAAACGTTCCGCCCGTTCGCGGAGATGTTGGCCAGCTCAAACAACTGGTGATTAATTTACTCGACAATGCTATTCGCCATACGCCTCGGGGTGGATCAGTGACCATATCCATGCAATCCTCAGTAGATACCGTGCAACTCACAGTGGAAGATACCGGATCGGGAATAGCCACTGAGCATCTTTCTCATATCTTTGAGCGCTTCTACCGAGCTGATCGGGCAAGAGATCGGGAGAGTGGTGGGACTGGATTAGGCTTGGCTATCGCCAAGGAAATTGTTTTAGCCCATCATGGAACCATCAATGTGCGGAGCGAGGTAGGGAAAGGATCTGCATTTACCGTCAGTTTGCCAATCTCATAAATCCTTATGATCCATTTCTTAAGATAACGGGATCAGGGGTTACCCTACAGAACATTCACAAAGTCCTTAAAGTTCCTTACCCACTAATCGCTCTAATTCTGTGAGGGCGATCGCTAAATCATATTGAGCTTGGGTGTAATCCAAATGGGTTTGGCGTAGGACGCGTTGGGCATCTAGCACATCCATCAAACTGGCTTCACCGAATTTAAAGCTGACCTGGGCAATGCGTAAGGCTTCCTGTGCCTGCTTCAAGAGCCCTTGTTCGTAGGTATCGATTTGTGCGGCGGCAGCTTTAGCGATTTGGGTCTGCTGGATCATATCCTTGAGCACCTGGTGCTTGATCCGGATGAGGGTGGCTTCTCGTTGACGAAGGAGACCCTGAGCCTCGGCGATGTTGCCCTGTCGTTGGTCCCAGATGGGAAGGGGAATCGATATGGCTCCGATATAGGCTTCGCGTCCGACATCTCGTTGATAACCGCCGCTCAGGGTGATGTTGGGCATGCGCGCCTGTTGTTCCCGCCGATGAGCTTGCTGGGCTTCTTCCACCATTTTTTGCCATTTCATGATCAACGGATGGTGAGTGAGCAGGTTCTCTCCTAGGGGGGTTGGGGGGACGGCTTTAGACGAAGAGGGGAATGCGCCTTGAATCGAAAACTGGGCACCTAAGGCTCCGGCGGTCAAGCTATTCAATTCGGCTTGAAACGATTGCGCCATGCTTTGGATTCGTGTGCGTTCTTTTTCCACCTTTAACAATTCGACCTGAATTTTTACCCCTTCAAATGGTGGGGCTTCGCCGGCTTCAATCCGACGAACAACGGCATTGCGGACCTTATTCATGGATTCAAGATTGAGAATGGCCGTGTCTCCTTGATGCGTGGCAAACAACAGATTGTAAAACGCATGCTTTGTGGCGGCGATCACATCTAATTGGGCCTCTTGAATAGAGGCCTCTGCACTCTCAACTCCGGCTTGCGCAGCCTGCTGATCAGCGTCCCGCTTGCCTGGCCATTCCAATGGTTGGCTGAAGGTGATATAGCGTTCCGTAATGGTCGTCCCCATGGAGGGATCTCGTAAGGATCCCCGACCGCTTTGAAATGCAATGGTGGGGTTGGGATAGGCGGAGGCGATATGTTTCTGGCCTTCTTTTTGTTCAAGGATTCCCTGGCTTTCTTGAATGGCCGGGTTATGCTCAATAGCCAATTCCACTAGGTCTTGCAGGGTATAGGTTGGGAGAGCGTCGGGAGACGAAGCCTGTTGGGCATGGACGAAAGAGGCAGTTAAAAAAAGACAGTGGAACAAGGCGAAGACAATCAGGATAACGCGCATGATCAAATCCTTAGAGTGAAGAGGTTGTGGCAATTTCCTGGTGAGTGGGTTTTAGAGGTTTCTGGCGACGACAGATGGTTTGATAGACCGCGGGAATGACGAGCAGGGTCAGAGGTGTTGATGTGACCAAGCCACCGATGACAACCGTCGCCAATGGCCGTTGGACCTCTGCGCCCATACTGGTGGCGATGGCCATCGGGAGAAATCCCAGGCTGGCGACTAAGGCTGTCATGAGGACCGGACGAAGGCGATCCATCGCCCCTTGTTCCACCGCCTCAGGCGTAGGTATACCTTCGGTTTCCAATCCTTGAATGCGACTGACCAGGACGACTCCATTTAAGACGGCAATACCAAATAGCGCGATGCAGCCGATGATGGCCGAAATACTCAAGGGCAGGCCGCGCATCCAAAGGGCAAAGAGTCCTCCTGATAAGGCTAACGGGACATTCAGGAAAATCAGCAGGGCTGGGCGAATGGCCCCAAAGATGACAGACAAGACCGCGATGATCAGCACTAACGTAATGGGGACCACGACGGCGAGGCGACGAGCGGCTTCACGTAAATGTTTGTATTGTCCTGCCCATTCAAGGTAGTAGCCTGGAGGGAGGGAAATGTTTTGAGCCACAGCCTGTTGGGCCTCAGACACGAAGGAACCCAAGTCACGCCCTCGGATGTTGGTTTCGACGACCAATCGGCGTTGCACATTTTCTCGACTGATTTGTGCTGGTCCTTCATCCACCGTGATGGTGGCCACCCTGGACAAGGGAACCAATTCTCCATGGCTGGTGGGGATGAGGAGATTTCCTAGGGCCACAGGTCCAGCTGAGACATGATCAGCGAGACGGACAATGAGGTCAAATCGCCGTTGCCCTTGGAAGATCGTGCCCACAGTTTGTCCTACTCTGGCCGACTCAATTATTTCCAGGACGTCTTTGGCATTGAGCCCATAGCGCCCCAGTTGGTCTCGATTGACAATCACCCGAATCCTGGGGATGCCGGTGACCTGTTCGACTTTTACATCTGCGGCTCCAGGAACCTGTTCCAATATTTTCGCGACCTGCTCGCCATGATGGCGCAAGACGTCGAGATCCTCACCGAATATTTTCACCGCCACATCGGACCGGGTTCCGCCAATTAATTCATTGAATCGCATTTCAATTGGTTGGGTAAAACCGAGTCCGACGCCTGGAACGGTTTTGAGAATTGCGGACTTCATGGCTTCAATTAAGGCATCTTTAGTTGAAGCGCTGGTCCAGTCTTCCTGGGATTTCAACACCACAAACACATCAGATAATTCAATACCCATGACGTCGGTGGCGACTTCCGGGCTGCCTGTTCGGGTGACGACCTGAATGACTTCAGGAAACTTTCGTAGAGCACGTTCCACGCCCAAGGCCGTGTCGATGGATTCGGTCATGGACACACTGGGGAGGCGCCAGATTTGAATGGCCATATCGCCTTCTTCCAATCGGGGGAGAAACTCGATGCCCAACCGCGATCCAATGAGGAGGCTTGTTGCAAAGATGATCACTCCAGGGATGATGACCCAGCTTGGGTGTGTGAGTGAGAGTTGGAGCAGCGGCCGATAGAGATTGCGGGCCACCCGAATAAGCCAGGTTTCTTCTTGGCTGGCTGTGGGCCGAGCAAACCAATAGGCCAGAACGGGCACACCGGCTACGGCAAACAGTAAGGACCCCACCAGAGCAAAAATAACCGTCATGGCCATGGGCCGAAACATTTTTCCTTCAAGGCCCAGTAAGGAAAGGATGGGAAGATACACGATAATAATGATGCCGACGGCAAACACGATGGGCCGCAGAACTTCTTTCGATGCCGCTAGGACTGTGGCCAGTCTGTCTTCTGAGGACATCGACCGGTGGTGTCCCAATCGTCGGAGAATATTGTCGATCATCACGACCGACCCATCAACGAGAAGGCCAAAATCAATGGCTCCCAGGCTCATCAGTTTGCCGGAAATACCAG
>JAQBGS010000302.1:0-4316 GCA_032128535.1 Nitrospirota bacterium | reverse complement strand
CATCTCTTAATCCACTGCACGCCGATTGGCATGCACCCCAAGATTGAACACAGTTGCGTCCCAAAAGAATTACTTCATCCCGGATTAACCGTCATGGATATTGTCTACAACCCGCTCAATACGCAATTACTCCAAGATGCTCAAGACGCCGGCTGCCGCACCATTCAAGGCATCGAAATGTTTCTGCATCAGGCCATGGCGCAATTCGAACTCTGGACCGGCGAATCCGCCCCGGTAGAGACCATGCGAAACATTC
This sequence comes from Nitrospirota bacterium, assembly GCA_032128535.1. GTDB lineage: Bacteria > Nitrospirota > Nitrospiria > Nitrospirales > UBA8639 > Nitrospira_E. Next base: position 4,060 of record JAQBGS010000302.1, on the reverse strand, counting down.
TCACCTCCCACTTCTCATGAACATCATCTTAATCGGATACAGAGGCACAGGGAAAAGCACAGTGGCCAAAATCCTGGGCCAACGCCTGGAACGAACCGTCATTTCCACCGACACGGAAATCGTGAAAGAGGTGGGGCAATCCATCCCCCAGATCGTCGAGCAATTCGGGTGGGATCACTTCCGAGAATTAGAAACCCAGATGTGTCGAAAACTACACGATCAAACGAACCTGGTCATCGACACCGGCGGGGGGCTCATCTTAAAAGAAGAAAATGTGAACATCTTGAAAGCGAATAGCACAATCTTTTGGTTAACAGCGGAAGTCCCAACTATCGTGAAACGCATCTCCGGGGACACCCAACGGCCCTCCCTCTCAGGCACCAAGACATTCGTGGAAGAAATCGAAGACATCCTCAAAGAGCGCACCCCCAAATACCAAGCCGCAGCCGATCATGTCATTCCCACTGATCGAACAACCCCACACCAAATGGCTGACACCATACTTTCCCTCATAGCAATGTAGCCCTCCAAGCCACACATACTTACATGGAAGGCATCTGGCAGAGACCTTGGGTTATCGAATGGACACAATATCTCCTGGATAGCTATATCCGTTTGGTGAAGAAGGAACTCATACCTCGAGAAGGTACATTGCTTGAGCAGGCGGAACGTCTTTTTACAAGTCCATTCGTTATCGCCTCGCATGGGCTGCAAGGAGATCCCATTTTAAATTATGGCAATCAGACAGCTTTAGACCTATGGGAAATGGATTGGGAGCAATTCACACAAACCCCGTCACGCCTGACGGCTGAACCGGTTAATCGTGAAGAGCGGGCGCGCATGCTAGAACAAGCCAGGACTCATGGATACATCAGCGACTATCGGGGGATCAGAATTTCGAGTAGCGGGAAACGGTTTTTAGTGGAACGGGCCACGGTCTGGAGTCTCCACAAACCCGATGGAACGCCTCTGGGGCAAGCGGCGACGTTCTCTGATTGGACCTTTTTGTAGATATCTATTCTGATTTTTACAATTCAGACCAGTCCTTCAATTTTCCCAAAATAAAACTCCTCGGGCATAACAATCACTCAACTTCGCAATAGACCCTTCTCTCTCCCAACCTCCCTCCTTCCCTTGCCTCAGCGATTTTATCTAGGCTATGGTGTACACAGGATTTATATGCCATTTTACTGACCTACTGAATTGAGAAATGTATGATTCTTGCTGGTGACATAGGCGGAACGAAAATCAATTTAGCCCTCTATGATTGGGAAAAGGGACGCGTCGATCCTATACGTGAAGATACGATATGGACGGCTGATTATGAATCCCTCGAAGAAGTTCTAACGGAGTTCCTGGAAGAACCCGCCCCCACAGAGCCCGATTCGGATGACCCGTCAGACGAGGACTCCGCCTCGCCCTCCCCCTCGCTAGCAAGCCCTTTAACGGCCGCCTGTTTTGGTGTGCCAGGACCGGTACTGAACAATACCTGTCGGACGACCAATATTCCCTGGACAATTGAGGGCGATAAGCTAGCGGAATTTTTACACATTCCGCAGGTCCGGTTGTTGAATGATCTTGAAGCCACGGCCTACGGCCTACCCTTCCTGGAACCCGACGAAATTGAAGATCTGAATCCGGATGCCCCGTCGCCTCCGCCTGATGGCACCCGAGCTCTCCTTGCAGCTGGAACGGGTTTGGGAGAATCGCTGATTGTCTGGACAGGCAAGGATTATCAAATTTGCCCATCTGAGGGCGGACATGCTGACTTTGCGCCCAACAATGATCTGGAAATCGAATTATTGCGGTATTTGCGCACCAGTTATTTACATGTCAGTTACGAGCGGGTGCTGTCTGGACCTGGGCTCTACCTCATTTATCAATTCCTGCGCGATACGCAGAAAAACGAACCGACCTGGTTTTCCGAAAAACTTCCTACCGGTGACCCCGCCTCTTTGATTGCTGAAGCGGGGCTTGAGGGAAAACCCGATATTTGCAAAAACGCGCTCCAACTGTTTGTGTCGATCTACGGGGCAGAGGCCGGGAATATGGCGCTCAAGGCCCTGGCGATGGGAGGCGTCTATGTTGGTGGAGGTATTGCGCCAAAAATTTTACCAGCACTCCAAGATGGCACCTTCATGAAATCATTCTTAGCCAAGGGCCGCTATAAACGCTTGCTTGCAAAAATCCCCGTTCGCGTCATTTTAAACCCCCACACAGCGCTTCTGGGTGCCGCTTCAATTGCAGCCGGCATGACAGCCTAACGAGATTGCCCTGTGTCATCTTCGACCACTTCTCTCACTCCCGATCAACACAAAGCCCAAGCCGCCCAGAAAGCCGTTGAGTACATTCAGGACGGGCAGATTCTCGGATTGGGCACCGGCTCAACGGTTCACCATTTTCTCACGGCCTTGGGTACACGCGTACAAGGCGGGCTTCGCATTCGGGGGGTGCCGACATCTCAGGCTACCGCCTCCTACGCCAAGCAGCTAAGCATTCCCTTGTTAGACAACGATGAGCCCTGGGATATCGATGTGGCGGTTGATGGGGCCGACCAAGTTGATCCGCAACTCAATCTCATCAAAGGCGGTGGGGGGGCCTTGCTCCGGGAGAAAATCGTGGCACGAGCCGCCAAGCAATTTATTGTGATTGTGGATGAGGCGAAACAACGGCCGCATCTGGGCCTGCCGTTTCCTTTACCGGTGGAAATTCTTTCCTTCGGCTGGCGAACCACTCAACGGAATTTGGAAAAGATGGGCTGGCCCGCACCTCGACGAGAACAAACGGGGCAACCCTTTGTGACTGACAATGGGAATTATATTGTGGACCTACACATTCCTCACATTGCCGACCCGGCTTCGCTCGAAACCACTCTTCTCCAGCTTCCGGGCGTGGTCGAATGCGGCCTATTTGTCCACATGGCCTCTCTCGTCATTACCGGAACCGATCAGGGTGTCCGTCTCAGCCAAGCTTCAGATAGGCCTCCCCTCTAATACAATAACATTGGATTTCTTGTCCTAAGACCATGTATTCCACGTACAGGCACGGGGATGATAAGATGTCATCTCATGTGCGTATTTTGTAAACGGTCCCGGCCCTTACGGCTTGGGATACGCAGCGCCACAACCGATAGTTTCAGCATAAGGAGTGGTCTATGAGGGAGTTTGTGACATCAGGGAAACGGATAGGACAACACACGGGGCAGTGGATCGGGATGCTCATCCTTTTGGGATTGCTCGGATTGACACAAATCCAATGCTCCCAAACACCGTCTGAAACCCCATCCGCAACAACCTCGACTGCCGATCTTCCGAGGGCCAGACCTCAGCCAGCTGTTGCTCTCGCCTCTGATGTCCCTCCCGTTGTCAAAGTGTCCACGCCGCTTCTGGCTTCGAATGAGACGTTTATCAAAGTGTCCAAAGACGCGATGGCGTCGGTCGTCAATATTTCAGCCACGAAACATACCGCGCAAGCACAGGAAAATCCCTTTTCTGAAGATCCGTTTTTCCGCCGGTTTTTCGGAGAAGAATTTGAGCGTCGGTTCAAACAGCAACGGCAACAACCTGAACAGGGTCTGGGTTCCGGCGTTATCGTGTCGGACGATGGCTATATCGTGACGAACAATCATGTGGTGGAACAAGCTGATGAACTCATGGTGCTGTTAGGGGATAAACGAAAGTTCCCAGCCAAGCTGATCGGTACCGATCCCAAAACAGATTTAGCCGTGATCAAAATTGAGGCAACGGGATTATCCACATTGCCCTGGGGAGATTCTACTGGCCTGCAAGTTGGTGAACTGGTGTTGGCAGTGGGGAATCCCTTTGGGCTGAATCAAACCGTCACGATGGGCATCATCAGCGCCGTTGGACGCGCCAATGTGGGGATCGTGGATTACGAAAACTTTATTCAGACTGATGCGGCCATCAATCCAGGCAATTCAGGCGGCGCCCTGGTCAATCTACAAGGGCAACTCATCGGTATTAATACTGCGATCTTTTCCCGAACTGGTGGCTATATGGGCATTGGCTTTGCCATCCCGAGTCAGATGGTGAAACACGTC
>JAQBGS010000301.1:0-4993 GCA_032128535.1 Nitrospirota bacterium | reverse complement strand
GGTCAGCTGGGAGGACGGCTTCTTTCCAAAAGGTTTCAGCCGTTTGAACCTCGTCTAATTCTGGGATCAGCTCTTCGGGTTTTATAGCAAAATATCGGAGAGAATCTTTGCAGACAGACAGCTTAAGATTCCCATTTTCTTTGGCCTTCTGGAGAACGGCCGAAAGGTCGGCTTTCTCTTCCTGTCGTAAGAGATCTCGAACGCTCGCCTCGCGGCCTCGATAATCGGCGGACATGGTCATCTCTTTGATTTTGGTTTGGCTCATGCGGCCTGCCGCTTCATCTCGGAAATACCCGCTGACTTCAATTCCGCTGCTCGCTGCGACAGCCATCCATTCGCAGGCTTGAAGCAGGTTGTTGAATCCCCCTCGAGTAATAATCACCGCAATTTTTTTCACTAATTTCCTCCAACTCTCACGCTGTCTGATTGTGTACGGATGGTGGTCGACGCCCAACTTTCTCTAGCGATGGAGTCCGCATTCCGTCTTCGTGGAACTGTTCCATCGTCCAGACCGGGGATCATCGCCGGGCATCACGGGAGCGGTGCAGTGGGTACAGCCAATACTCGGAAAATGCTGGTCATGAAGTTCGTTGTACGGCACATTGTGGGTGCGAATATACTCCCAAACCTGTTCCCACGACCAGGCGGCCAGCGGATTGAATTTCACCAGTCCAAACTTGGCATCCCATTCCACAAGTCCGGCCTGAGCACGAGTGGGAGATTGATCCCGCCGAATCCCTGTGATCCAGGCCGCATACTTGCTGAGAATTCGAGTTAAGGGTTCGATCTTTCGGAGTTGGCAACAAAGATCTGGGTTTCGCAACCACAAGCCTTCGCCGTGCTGGGTGGCTTGTTCAGTTGGGTTCAGTGCCGATTTCATGTGAATAATCTGATCCTCTGATAACTGATAGTGTTTGATGATTCGATCCCGAACGGCATACGTCTCTGGAAATAAAAATTCGGTGTCCAGATAAAAGAGCACACTGCGCGGATTGATCCGGAACATCATATCGACCAGGACGACATCTTCGGCCCCGAAACTACAGGCCAAAATAATGCGTGGGCCATATTGCTCCAATGCGGTTTCAAGAATGTTGTGTGGAGCCTGACCCTCAAGGGACTGGTTCAACGCGGCCAATTCGTCTGGAGAGGGTGGCGTATTGATAGATGTCGACATAAGGGCCTGTTTTACGCTTCAACCTTTTCCACCAGGACTCTGAAGTGTTGTTCGTCAGCATCCAAGGGCTCTTGTTGAAGAACTTTATGTCCATCGTTTCGGAGACTGACGGGGACGTTGCGAATTGGGTCGCCAGCGTCAAGCCAGACTTCGAGTTGTTCACCTTCGTCCATCATTTCTAATTTCAATTTCGTTTTGACATAGTTCATCGGACAAGCCACTCCTCGCAAGTCATAGACCTCAGCATCGCCAGGTGTGGATGCTTGTGGTTCTGCTGGAGGAGGCGTGACAGTTGATGGTGTTGCTCCGTCTATTCTTACTTCCACCGGGGTCAGCTTCAGGTCCTGCCCAATTTGTTCGGTGACTGTTCGGCACACGTCGACAAAACCTTTGGCAAAGGTAATTTTTCCTTGAGTGAAGTCGGCAGAGGCGTCCTTGGTCCCGAGGTCGCCAAATTTTGTGGCCACGTTATGGTATTCAACTGGCAACAGGCCTTTGGCCTGAATCATATTGTCGAATTCCAATAACGTATCGGCATCGGTGTTTGGATCGATGCCCTCGGTCACCAGGATGGCTTTTGCGCCAGCTACCACTGCCCGATAGGCTTTATTAATGGCCATAGCATATTGGTGTTTTCCCACCAGAATTCGTGCTTGATAGAGTTCTTGCTCGGCTTCTAGGATTCGATTATCGATCATCTCTAAGGCGCCACCGGCACATTCACCCGGCCCTAAATCCTCGACCGAAAATTCCTCGTCCCCTTCCCAATCGAAATAAAATTCCTTGTCATCTTGATACGAAGGGAGGATGGTATACGGAATCAGTTCGTCTTTGAGTGTGACCTTGCCTGCTCGGGTGATAAAGGCCTGGAGTAATTCTCCGTCTTTTCGTGTTCGCCGATACAGGTCCAAAAGATGCTGGACGGCGGCGGGCACATTTTTCGCCGGCACTTTCACAATTAATTGCGCAATTTTTGGCGTGCCGTTGACTTGGCCACCCAGATGCAACTCATACACGGGCGCCACATGGTCGCCGATGCGTTTGCCGACTCCATGCAGGCCAATCGTCGCGATATGATGTTGCGCACAGGAATTGTGGCATCCACTGATTTTGACATCGACGCCCTTGAGGTCATCCGGTGTTTTGCCGGCTGGAAACACTTCCGCCAACGCACGGGCCAGGCCCTTGGAGGAGGTGATCCCCAACCCACAGGTGTCTGTTCCCGGACAGGCCACAATGTCCTCGACTCCTTCTGCACCCGGATCGCCTAAGCCATACCTCACAAGCTCTTCATAAAAAGGAGCGAGTCGGTTATCTGGAATCCATCGAACCATCATGTTTTGGTTAATCGTGGTTCGGAGATTTCCGTTGGCATAGCGTTCGGCCAGATCAGCCAACCCGTACATTTGTTCGGTCGTGAGGTCACCGGAACGGAGTCGTACGGCCGCCGCCTTAAATCCAGCTTGTCGTTGTGTGACGACATTGGTGGCACACCATGCCGTAAAGGCCTCAGATGAGGTTGCGGCTCCATTCTGTGACGAACCATTTGACGAGCAGCCATGACCATTGCTCTGAGGGGAGGCGCCATTGCCATTTTTCGTGGGCATGATCAGTGGCGGATCGTCAGGGTACAGGCCGGGGATGAGTCCCAATTTCGTTGCCCCAGATTGAATCATGCTGTCATAGCTTTCTTTCCATCGTTTCGAAAATTCCTCAAAGCCTAATTTGTCGAGGACAAACTTCATACGGGCTTTACTGCGATTTTTTCGGTTGCCCAAATTGTCAAACACTTTCAACATGGCTTCGATTGAGGGAATGAGTTCTTCCATCGGGACAAACTCCCGAAGCGTTTTCGCCAAACGCGGAGTGGACCCTAGCCCACCACCGACGACCATTTTGAATCCAATTGTGCCTTCCGCATTGCGGGTGGCCAGGAGTCCGACATCGTGGATGGGCGTCAACGCGCAGTCTTGTTTGCACCCGGAAAAGGCAATTTTAAATTTTCGTGGAAGACTTTGATTCAGCGGGTTTCGCAATAAATGATCCGCCACCGCCTTGGTATAGGGTGTGACATCAAAGACTTCTCCCGGGCAGACGCCAGCGAGCGCACAGGCGGTGACATTCCGAACTGTATTGGCGCAGGCTTCCCGTGTCGTCAAGCCAACTTCGGCCAATTTCCGCATGATGGTACCGACTTGGGGAAGCGGCACGAAGTGCAATTGAAAATCCTGTCGAGTGGTCACATGACCGACGCCCGTGGCATAGGTATCCGTGATCTCAGCGACTTGCCGTAATTGATTGGCCGTCATGCCGCCAAAAGGAACTCTGATGCGGATCATTTGGACATCAGGCTGTCGTTGTCCATAGATGCCGTATTGCAGACGGAAGGGTTTAAAGACATCAATTGGGGTATCTCCGGATTGGAGTCGAGCGACTTCATCTTCGAACGTTTCGATTTCCTCGATAATTTCCTGAGGAATCGGGATCGTCTGGATGGGAGGCCTGGTTGTCGCTGGTGAGGTGCTCATGGTCTTTCTCCAAATGGCAGATAAAAGTCAGAGGTTCTTATTTTTTGTGTCTCATCACTCGGTATATTTGGCGGCATCCTGACCGCTTTTATCGATCACCGAACTAAATATGATACATCAAGCTTTGCTGGGATTCGAGCTTTTGATGCTGTTCGACTAATGATTGGAGCGAAATCACTCGAAGAACCGCTTGCTCGGCTTCTTGGACTTGTGCCCAAATGCCTGAAAGTATCGTATTGGATGGCCCCCGGCTTTCAGTTGGCTGTGTTGATCCGTTTTCCGTCGCAGGCGAAGCTTCCGTTCCGTTCATTGAATTGACTAGTTCAGCCAAGGTGATTTGATGAGGGTCTTGGGCCAGAGTATAACCGCCTTGAGCGCCTCGAAGACTTCGCACAATACCGGCCTGCTTTAGTCCTTGAAGGACTTGTTCAATAAATCGGGCAGGAATGCCTTGCTGTTTGGCTATGGTTTTGGCCTGAAGGGGGATCGCTCGATCATGACGAGCGAGTTCGATGGTGGCCATGATTCCGTAGGTGACTTTGACAGGAAATCGGTTCATTGCTTAATCCATACTAAATCGATAGGAATAGTATTTTTATACCATTTCATTAAAAATTGTCAAGACTGTAAAGGGCGATTTTCCCAGTGTATAGGCATCAGGGCAATGAAAAACGAAAAATGGCCAAGTTGAGACGAGGGGCTCACAGCTTTTCAGTGTGCTAAATCCTTAATATTGAAGGAAAATAAGCCGATATTCAATACATATTGCCATTCTTCGGTTTTTGCTAATGAGAGACGCCTTATGCACCCTCAGGAAGACATCGCTGATCTTCTAGAAGAAGTCCAAATCATCGTTCATACCTTGCGCGATGAGAAGTCTGAATTGCGAGACCAAGTAAATAGACTTGAGGCCCAATTGTCTTGGGTAAAGGAAGAAAAAACCAAAGAGGTACAGAAATTACAGGACCTCAATGGTCAATTGACCCAAGAGTTGCAGGATACGAAAGCTCGGCTTTCAGGAGAATTACAAACCACCCAGCAAAAACTCGACCGCTTTCATCCTGAATTGCAAAGTCTCCAGGATGAACTCCAGAATGCGGAACTCCAAACCAATTTATTGGAGATGGAGTTGTCAAGAAAAAACCAAGAAATCAAAAGCTTGGAAGGTCGTCTTGGGGCCTATACCTCACTTGCCTCTGCTTCGTCGTTCGTAGAAAAACCTATCGCCTAATCTTTTCCTCGTTCCCCTTGCCCATTCTCTGTTTTTTTAAGCTCGAATACTACTCAT
>JAQBGS010000300.1:0-2543 GCA_032128535.1 Nitrospirota bacterium | reverse complement strand
TACATGCGGTTTAAACTCATGCCTTCTTTGGCTAGAGCTGTCATGTTAGGGGTCTTGTACCCACGAATAACGCTTAACTCATCCATACCGATTTCCCCAAAGCCCACATCATCGAGCAGGATGTAGACAATATTGGGTGGCTTGCCGCCGTTTTTATTGCGGATCTCTGTCAGTTTTTTGTCGATTGCCTTATCATCAGCAGCCCATGTCTTGCCATTTTGCGCTTTAATAATTGCGTACTCGGCATCATGGATAATCGGGTTCGCGGCGTGGACCAAGATGGGTAAGGAAACGAGCAACCATGTGCCAAGGCAGAATGAAAATATCCTTTGCATGTAACCCTCCGTTTTGGACGTAATTCAAAACCAGTGCTGTGGGTGAGGGAGCAATTTTACATACTCCCCTTTGTATCCGGCAATACTTTAAACTATAATGAATTCTGCAGATCTAGGCAATCAAAAATCGGCAAATCCGTATGGTCAAAAAACTCATCTGACCTTCTTATCATTCCAACTCCGCCCCGTCCAAACAGGTCTCACGGCAGGCTTTTCTCAAAGACCCTTATCGCATAATCTTCGATGTCCGCTTTTGGCCGAATGCAGACATGGCGGTTACCGAACCGAGCGCACTCTGTGCCCCCGTCGTGCGCGTGGCATTCCGTCTCCTCACGAACTTGGTTTTGGGCGATGTGGTGACACCGTAGGATCCCTATATCGCGACCCCGTACCCCCGGTCTGCCCATTGGGGGTGGGGGGCATCAATTTTGAAAGATCCAGGCTACTTCGGCCATTAGAGCACCGTGTGGGATGCCAGATCGCCACACTCCATATTCGCCCTCTGGGCGGTGAAAATAGTGCCCGTCTTCCTCTTTCACGATCCAATCACTGACTCCTACCGTCACGATCTGCATGTTGTCCTCGTCCTCGTACATCAAACCTTCCCTCCTTTTTTTGTCTGTTGGCAGACATATATTTTGCCTACCGAAAAAATGTTATGGCTTGGCCCCTTTCTTCTTGAATCACAAATTCGGCGCGGCGATTATATTGATGACAGCCCCGCTCGTCGTCGATGTCGCAAGCCACCAATTCTTGACCGTAGGAAACTGTTTCAAGTCGATGGTTTGGAATTCCTAAATGAGCTAAATATTCCTTAACAGCATGAGCACGCTTGGTTCCTAAGATCATGTTGTAGCTTTCCGTCCCCCGCACGTCGGTATGGCCCTCGATTCGTAAGCCATACTTGGGTGACTGATTCATCCATTGAGCGGTGGTATTTAACTGGTCACGGACGCCCGCATTGATCTCCCAACTATCGTAACGAAATAAAATCGTTTGAAAGGGATCCACCCGCCGTGAGTCCGTCAAGAAATCGGGTGGTGAAAGGCTGAGCTTGTTGATTGGAGGGTTGTCCCCCTTTGAATACATGGAAGGAGGAATCGAATGGGATAGGAAACTCAGGGTTGGCGGGCCTTCTGCTTGCCGACCCAATGGAGATGGCCCCCGCAGTCCTGCTGTAGACTCACAACCGACAAAAAATAGGGCTAGAAATATTATTGTCCAGTGACGTAGGCCCATGACATCCCCCTTTTGTTTATGGTTTAGCGTTGCCATCTTTGCCTGCATTGAGTAGGCATGACATCCCAGGAAACGCAAGAAGTATTCCCCTCTCTTCATCAAGTCTGGTTTTCTAGACTTGCTAGCCAATGCTGGATTTCGTTCTCCCTTTTTGAAAGTACATGGAGATGCCGGAAGGCCGAGTGGACCCTTTAGCTGTAAACTCTTTTAACCAGAGGACCTAAGGAGTCTGAAAATTTAAGAGGAACGCTAAGAAACGAAGGAAAAGGACGGAGAATAGAGGGGAAAAAGGTGAAAAAAGTCTGACAGGGTGGGCAGGGAGAATAAATGCACTCCCCTTCGTCTCTTTTCATGCCTGATGCTCTCTTGATCTACCCCCAATAATTACCCCACAAAACCATACTACCAGCCTCCAATAAAACTGTTTGTTCCGATTCAGAACAAGTGGGACAACTGAGGGGGGCTTGCTAAGGTTTTGGTTTGGGCCGGATTTGTGAGGGGGCGGGACCCCTATATAGCAAGCCCCAGGTGGGGGGTGTTCCGGATCAGGGGATGGGGGTGGGCAGATCGTAGCTGGAATTTTACTTAGCCTAAAAGGAATAAGACCTAATAAGCCGCTCTACTCCTTTAGGCCGCCAATGCAACTCCTTGAATTTCAATGCGGAGTAGGGGAGCCAACGACGGGCAGAATCCCTGGGCACCATATATTATCATTTCCCACCTGTCAGAATTTTTCATACCTTTTTACCTATCTTCTCTGCCATTTTCTTTAGTTTCCTAAAGTTCCCATTAAATCTTCAGGCAGGTTGGGGGCTCTGGTTGGAAAAGTTTATACCTGAGGAAGGCCTGTACCTTCACTGCGTCCCCCTTCCACTACAAAGAGGTAAAACAAAATCCAGCATTTTCAAGCAAGTCGGGAGAACCATACTTGCTGCAGGGGATGGAATAATCTTTGCTGTTCCTAGGATT
>JAQBGS010000299.1:0-7486 GCA_032128535.1 Nitrospirota bacterium | reverse complement strand
CCCACTAAAATACTCCCAAGCCGCCCCCCTTCGCCCCGTTGAATCGCCAACGCGTGGGCCAGATCTTCTGACGAAACCACCTTCGCCTCGACTAACTGATGACCCACTCGGTCGCGATTCACCGTTGTCCTCCATCCGAATCCATTTTCTTATTGGTACCATTCACATACTGAATCCCGCGCCACAAATAATGCACCCCGGAACCCACCGTCAGTGCCACCATGACCCATAGTATTGGATCCACAAGGGAAGCAGGCACCTGCCCGGTCACCTGCAACATAATGGCGATGACATAACAGACTTGAGCGAAGGTCGTGCCTTTGCCCATGGCGGTGGGAGAAATATTGATATCGGTTTCGCTTAAGTTCGCGATGACCGTACCTGCCAGCAAAATAGCATCGCGGCTGACCACGACAATGACCGCCCAGATAGGAATGAAACTCAAAACGGAGAGCGTAATAATGGCCGACATCAACAGAAGTTTATCGGCTAGCGGATCGAGGTATTCGCCAAGGCGAGTCCGTTGGTCCGTCAGGCGGGCGATCATTCCATCCAGGATGTCGGTTAAGGCGGCGATCAGGAGTGCAATGAGGGCAGCATCATAGTGCCCATAGAGTAAAAGCCCAACAAAAACAGGAACTAACAGGATACGGAGGACGGTCAGACTATTAGGAAGGTTAATTGGAATATCCGCAACCAGTGATTCGCGATCCATCTCACCACTCAGCCTTTCCCACTACCGTAATTTATCCTAAGCGTAATGAAATGAAGGGTACGTGCCGTTTCTGACTCAAGTCAACCAGGCTTGCAGCTCATTTCGGAGCAGCCTATAATCTCTTCGCGAAGGCCTCAAACAATCATTGACCCTTTCACCTAGGAAATCTTCAGTCTCAATTAGCCGGAGCCGACATCTATGACCTCTCTACCCTTATCCTTTCGAGTCAAAAATGCCGTAGTGGAAAAACATCAATTGGAAGGAACCGATCCCAGTGATCGGTACTTTAACCGACTCCTCCCAATCAAGCGGGTGGAGGGGGGCTATAACGGATCAATTATGTATGAGGCCCTCACGCTTGAATCACAGGTGCATCGAACCGTACAAGAAACCAACAAGGATATCGTCGACCAGCTCCGCGTATTAGGCTTCACCAAAATGCGCACCCGCCTCAACTTCAAAGGCCAAAAATACCTCGCCGAAAAAGAAACCTGGGTCGACTACTCCGACGCCTGACACCATATTCCCAACCTCCAAACCAGGCAAACCAGGCAAACCAGGGATTCTTTCGTTAACTTATCGTAAGAGCAACCACACAATCCCTCTATCATTGTGTCTGTTCATATGGTGTTCTCCAGAAACCATTTCCTGTCAGGTGCGATAAGGATGATATGCCAGGCACTAACAGGGCCCGGCCTCGGAACTTCTATGCCCAGTCATGCAAAAGACGGTGCGGGTTTCACTCCAGACCCGATGAACCACACTCTCCCCAACGAACCACTCGGGTTGTTTCAGCATTCTGATTTTGAGCTGACAACCGGAAACTGCAACGATTGCGACGTTCTTCAACCGGCCTTATGGTATTTCCAACATGAAGTGATCGCCATGCCGAAAACGGCACAAACCTCTCAAGCTTTGACACCCCTGCCCTTCCCAATATGGCTTGGATCACCTGACGTACTACAGCATGCCCAGCTTAATGAATCTGCCTCACACATTATTCTGCACGACGGCGCCAAAATTCCATTGAAACTCACGCCACAAATCCCTTTGAATCGTTCCTTCTATGACCACTCGACAGCACAATATTTTCAAAACCAACCTCTTCGCCTGCGCGGTTATTTCGAGAAGAGTGAAGAACCCCCCACATTTGTAGCAAGAATGATATGGCCAGAACATTTCCAACTGGAACTCAATAGTCATCCTACAGATAGCCCAGCATCCCCACCCTCCCTCTCGGATCTCATTGAAGACCAAGGTGGAGGGGCAACAGCCCCGTTTCTGGCTCAAATCTTGTGGGAACGTCATCCAGAATCGTCACGAGAGTGGTCCAATCATGCCGTACTCGGATTCATCCTGAATGGCGCGCAGGGAAATGACGACGAAGCGCATGGAGGCCACTTCGGCCTCGTGACTGGCCAAGTGGGACCAGAGGGTCAAATGGCTTCCTGGATGATGAATAATTTTTATGACTTAGATGTAGAAAGTGAAAAGGGCATCATCCCAGGCATGCTTCCCCTGGATCATTACCTGATGGATCTGAATAGCGGACAATCCCACTATCGCCCAAGTTATCTCATCGTCGCCATTCTTCGGCAAGACCACCTCGCAAAAGCCGTTCAGGCTTCAGCTCAACAATTATTCGAGGAATTTTATCGCCATGATTTCCTCTATCACCATGCCAAAGCCAACTGTACGGGACTCAGCATCGATATCTTGAGACGCCTAGGATGGGCCATTCCTACGAAAGGCCCAACAAGCTATCTCAAGGCAACTGGTGCGTTCTATTACGTTGCCGCCACAGAACGAAGCCTAACTGCCGGGGAAAAGATTTATGACTACCTCACCGAAGAACAAACTCGCATGTTCCCGCGCATGGCATTCGAAACAGCAGGCCAGGATCTGTTGCGGATTCTTGAGGGAACAGCAGCGAGCGCCGAGCGCACGCTCACACAATTTGAACGCCACCTCAAAGATGATGTCGAGGCCGTAGTGTTCGTCCGCATCCCACAAATCCCTTCAAGTCGAGCCTCAGGCACCTATCCGGTATTGACATTCAATGACTATGAAAAACGGGTCCCCAACGACCGCAGCGAATGGCAAGTGGTTCCCGTATCGCCACGCCCCATCCCAGAAACCTTCCGAGAGCGACCTCTCTCAAACGCACAATCTTCCTTCCTCACTCCAACTATGATGTTCGTGGTCTTCCCCATAAGCATGGTCTGTTCCTTCATACTTTTCACCCTAGTATGGCTACTAAGGTAAAAGACGTCCAAGCATTTGACTTATTTCTTCCATCGAAAGAAAAGGATCTCGGCCGCCGGGCCGAAACCCGGCAACACAAGGGGTCAGACTCGATTAAAATTCAAGCCCATCGGCTTCTTTTTCACGTCAATTAATTCGCAATGCCTTTAAACGCAGAGCGCAAAAAATTTCTTCCCTCAAGAGCCATTGGCCGACCCTTAGGAATCTTTGGTTCCTCGTTTCGACTTTTTTGCAGGCTTTTCGGTCTTGGTCAGGTTCACCCTTTTTGTTTTCTCCACAGCAGGTGCGCTCGGCACACTTTGCCGAAATCCTCCACTGGAAATAATCTGGGCTTGCCTTCTGATTTCCTCAATCGACTTTGGTTCCGGTCCCTTCCGGGGATCACGAATGCCCAATAGCTCCCACGGTACTTTTTGTGAGGTTCCGGAGGCCTTAGGCTTTTGACTCTTTCCGCCCCATTTCATCGTTAATTTCATCCTTTCCTCCGTTCGTCTCAAAATTCCTCATTTGTAATCATCCTTCCCCTCCTGACCACAAAAAAACTCACAAGCCCCTTATAGGACCACGCCAAATCAAATACGGTGGTTTTTTCATCTGATCGGCAAAAGCCGGATACACGCGCTTGGCATAATTATACGCACCGGTTTGGGCTTCTAAGCATGTTACGGCTTCAAACCCCTCAGAAATAACCCGATAGGTCAGTGGTTCCTCCTCCCGAACATTGGCCTCAAAGACGCTACATCGAAAGGCCTGATCCTCTTCCCTCAGCGTGGACACCACAAGACGTAGCCCATGTGCTAACACCACTAGCGATTCAGGAGCCATGGCTTTCCTAACCTTTCTCTCATTCCCCTTCGATAAGTTTGCCGGCCATTCATACCTAGGCCCAATCTGTTGGCATCAAGCAAGGACTCAACTCTCAACGTAAAGGCAGAAACTCGGAGACCACGGCCCGGATAACCCTCCGGGACCAAAGAAGAACGACCGTTTTGACAGGCAACATTAGCAGGAAAGGAATTCGGCCCCTGGCTCACGACTGAAAGAGGCAGGAAGAGGAAAGATGCCCTAGCGACGGCTTGGTGTAGGAGTCACAATATCCTACACACTCTCCACTAACCTACCAGCCTCTTGATAGGGAGTCAAATACGAATCAAAGAATGATTATTCCAAGAGATACTTAAAGCCCTTGAATAATCACGTCATGCAGTTGTGGACGGAAAGCCTTGATCCCTTGATTGTCGCTGGTGGGGTGGACTCGATTGGAGAGGAAAATGACTTCCAATTCGCGGACAGGATCAATCCAAATGGACGTGCCGGTAAACCCTAAATGCCCGAAGGACTCGGGTGAAAACCATTGACCGGAAGACGAAGGGTAAGACGGCGTGTCCCAGCCTAAGGCCCAACTCGTTCCAGGCTGCGCGTTCACAAACTGTCTGACTGACTCATGTCGGAATATACTTGGCTTACCGAGATAACTATCTAACCAAGCTTTCGTGATACGTCCGACAGCCTGGGCCGTCCCAAACAAACCGGCATGTCCGGCAATTCCCCCAAGACCAGCCGCATTTCCATCATGGACTTCGCCTTGGAGTAAGCGCCCTCGCCAGGGATCTTCTTCCGTGGGCGCAATCTGGCCTAACACATCCCCGTTGACATCATGAATGCCAAAGACCAGGTCATCTGCCTCCAAAGGATGGAAAATTCGCTCTCGGGAGAAATCAGCCAATGATTGCCCAGTCACCCGTTCAACAACGAATCCCAACACCATATAGCCCAAATCGCTATACACGCTGGTTGACGAAGAGGCTCGGTCAATCGGCTCCTTCAAGATCATCTCCAAAACGACTTGCATTTTTTGTTGCCGGGATTCAGGGTCAGATGGAAAGACCGGAGAAAACGATTGATAGAACGGACGCCAGGCTGGAAGTCCGCTTTGATGAGACAGCACGTCTTTTAAAGAAATCTGTCCAAGAGGAGAGGATTGGGTCTCCGTTAAGAAGGAGTCCAGGGTTTGGGAAAGACTCAGCCGTCCCTCTTGAACTAAAAGGAGAATAGAAGAACCTGTAACGAGGGGTTTCGTCAGAGAAGCCAGGTCATAGATGGTATCGAGGTGGACGAGAGGAGAGTTTGAAAAGGAAGAAATTTGGCCGATGGCCTGATGAACACATATTTGCCCTTTGTGGCGGACAAATAGGACCGCTCCGGGGAAGACCCCCGCTTGAAGGCCTTCACGGAGTACACGAGTAATGGGATCAGTCTGATCCACAAATTGATGGGAGAAACGAAAGGATTAACCCGCTTCTCGATGGGAGGCAGGTTCGATATTCAACTGCGGGCCTTGGTGTTCTGGCGATTTCTGCGGTTCTTCAAACGAAGAATCAAAAGTGTCATCCGGTTGTTCTTCTACCTCAACTAAGCGATGGAAGGAGCTCAACGTGGAGCGAAGACGATCCAATACCAACGCCCGCTGTTGCCGTAAGCCAGAAATGGTCCGCCGCATTTCCACCAGTTCCGCTCGGCTTTGGGAGAGAATTTCTTCTGCTTTTAATTCGGCTTCCTTGACGATGAGATCGGAATCCCGTTGTGCGCCGCGTTTCAATTGATCGACAAACGATTGTGTCGAAATTAAGGTACTGGTTAAGGTAGATTCCGCTCGCTTCAAATGCGCGAGTTCATCATCTTTGGCCGATAACTTTTCTTTGAAGATCAAATTTTCCTTGGTGAGTTCTTCAACCGACTCAGCAATTTCTTCCAAAAATTGATCAACTTGAATTTTGTGATAGCCCCGCCATTGCGTATCCAGGACTTTATGCTGAATGTCCAATGGTGTAATTTTCATGACGCCACCCTTTCCCCGCACTCACTAGTGCATACGAATTGCCAAATCCTTCAAAGATCCTACCACGGCAATTTGCAGAAACAAGATTAATAGAATAGCAATGATCGGGGAAAAATCAAACCCCATGCCTCCCATACCCAACCGCTTCCGAATTTGATAGAGGACCGGATCGGTGGCCCGTTGCAAAAATTGCACGATAGGATTCCAGGGGTCAGGATTCACCCATGAAATCAACGCTCGAATAATAATCACCCACATATATAACCAGAGGACGGTATCTAAAATCGTCGCGATGCCTTCTAACACATTTCCAGCAATAAACATTGCGCTCCTTTGTTATGACTCAGGGACTTTCCTTATCTCCACTCTCGGGATTTACCCTCGCTTGCCAAAGATGGCCGTGCCAATCCGCACCATCGTGGCTCCCTCCTCTATCGCAATTTGATAGTCACGAGACATCCCCATCGATAATTCCTCAACTCCACCATGAGCCAGACCATGCTGCACGAGGGAATCCCGCAATTGACGGAGCTCGGAGAAATAGGGCCTGGCCTCCTCTGGATTGTCACCAAAAGGTGGAAGGGTCATTAACCCACGAAGAGTCACATGAGAGAGCCGCCCAATCTCCTCCACGGCTATTGGCACATCCTGCCTGAGAAATCCCCCTTTAGTTTCTTCCCCTGCGACATTGACCTCCAACAGAATATCCTGGCGAATTCCTAATTTTTCAGCGATAGCGGCAATACCACGTGTTTGCTCCACGTTCTCAACCGAATGAATCATGGCAAAATTTCCCACAATATCTTTCAGCTTTCGACTTTGCATGCGCCCGATAAAATGCCAAGCCAAGCCTTGACGCGGACCAACCACGGGCATTTTCGCCTGGGCGTCTTGGAGCCGGTTTTCCCCAAAAATTCTCACGCCGGCGGCATAGGCCTCAAGAAGCCCACTGGGTGATACCGTCTTCGTGGCCGCCACTAATTGAACAGTAGATGGGTCTCGTCCCACCCGGAGGGCAGCCCGCCGGATCCCTTCTCGAATGCTCTGCACATTGCCAGCAATGGTCCCAGAAGAAAGTGAATCATCTAACAGCGACACGGTTAATACTCAGATTATTGTAAACAGGAATAGGTCTTAAGTCACAGGAACCGATTGGTGAGGCGTAACATTCAAGGATGAAGAGAGCAAATTCCTAGCGTTTTTCTCCTTCAATTTTACTTCTCACTTTTTCCTTATTCCCCTGGAAGCATGATTCCACTCATCATGGTTCCGATAACTTTCCCCTCTCGGCGGTAGGAAAAAAAGAGATCTTCACGGCAGCGCGTACAATACTCGATTCGCTCAACTTGCCCCTCGGGGATCCCACTGGAAAGAATTTGATGCCAGAGAAGCTGTTTTAGATCAAACATGCCCTTACCGTCGGAGGTTTCCTGAAGTACACCCTGCCAATCGGGATAACCGGTGTGCAAGGGTTCAATCACCGGAGCATCAACTTCATAACAACAGGGGCCGATCGATGGCCCAATCGCCACATGCAAATGAGCCACATCTGCACCAAATTGTTCTACACATGTTTGAATAGTCCTGGGAACAATGCCCCCAACCGCTCCTCGCCAACCTGCGTGAACCGCCCCAATGACCCCAATTTTATGGTCCACCAGCAAGAC
>JAQBGS010000298.1:0-2704 GCA_032128535.1 Nitrospirota bacterium | reverse complement strand
CAACCATACCAATTCGAAAGACCAACGTACCAGTTAAGATGGGGGTTTGTGGATCGCGAGGCGGACGTGCCATCAAGCCAGGCTCTTTCGCTTCGAAGACGAGCATGAGCCCCAACACCACTGCGGTAGTCATATTAATCCAAAGGATTTGAACAGGAAGAATGGGCAAAGTGACCCCAGCAAACACCGCAACCATAATGACCAATCCTTCCCCAATATTTGTGGGAAGCGTCCAGGTCACAAATTTTACGAGATTATCGAATACTCCACGCCCTTCCTCAATTGCAGCTTCAATCGACGAAAAATTATCGTCTGTCAGCACGATGTCCGCGGCTTCCTTTGCGACTTCGGTTCCCATGTGCCCCATCGCAATCCCAATATTCGCTTGTTTCAGGGCCGGGGCATCGTTCACGCCGTCTCCAGTCATCGCCACAATATGGCCCCGAGCCTGCAAGGCATCAACCAACCGGAGTTTTTGTTCGGGTGCGACACGAGCAAACACAGAAACCTGTTCCACCTGTTTGACCAGTTCAGCATCAGATAACCTAGCAATATCTTGGCCACTCAAGACTCGCAGACTCTGCCCCGAAGATGCCAGCCTCATCTGGTTGGCAATGGCCACAGCAGTACCCACATGATCGCCCGTAATCATTTTGACTTGAATGCCCGCACGGTGGCAGGTCTGCACGGCTCGAATCGCTTCCGGCCGAGGCGGATCCATCATGCCCTGCAACCCTAAAAACACCAGCTCCCTCACATCATCATGCGAAATAGAGCATTGTTCAGATGGCAGCAGCTTGGATGCAAACACCAGAACGCGCAAGCCTTTTCCCGTCATCTCTCGAACCGCGTGCTGAATCCCCTCTGCATCCAAATCCACCACGAGACCCCTGGGATCCAATGCTCTGTCGCAGCACAGGATAATTCGTTCCACGGCGCCTTTGACATACAACACCTTGGTGGTTTCATCGGGTTGACCGTGCAACGTCGCCATCAATTGATCCTGTGACTCAAAGGGAATGGTATCCAAGCGCGGAAATTTCTGTGTCATCAAGCTGAAGGAGAGCCCAACTTTTTCGGCTACTGCTAGTAGAGCCCCTTCTGTCGGATCTCCTTCCACTCCCCAACCTCCATTCTTATGGACGAGATGGGAGTCATTACACAGGAGTCCTGCCTTTGTGCATTCAAGCAACGTCGGATACGAAGCAGGATCGACAGACGTCCCATAACACTGAACTTCCCCAACTGGTGAATACCCTAACCCTGAAAATGAAAAGAACTCGTGACCCGCAACGACTACCTGCACGGTCATTTGGTTCTGTGTCAGAGTGCCGGTCTTATCAGAACAAATTACCGTCGTACTGCCTAAGGTTTCCACGGCAGGAAGTTTTCGCACAATGGCATGGCGACGAGCCATGCGTGACACCCCAATCGCCAGCGTGATGGTCATGGCCGCAGGCAACCCTTCGGGAATAGCGCCTATAGCCAAAGCCACAGCCGCCATAAACATGTCAAAGGCCGTTTCCCCACGAAGCCACCCAACCAAAAACGTCATCCCTGCCAATCCAACAATGACCCACAATAACACTCCACTAAAATGTCTAATTTTTTGGGTAAGTGGGGTGTCCAATACATCCGCCGATTCGATTAGCTCTTTGATTCGTCCCATCTCGGTCGCGTCCCCGGTTGCCACGACCACTCCCTGACCCTGGCCCGCCGTCACCAACGAGGAGGCAAAAGCCATGTTGGCTCGATCGGCCAACACCGTGTCTTTTGAGAACACGTGAACCTGTTTCGATACGGGTATGGATTCTCCCGTGAGAGCAGATTCATCAATCTGCAAATTACGTTCATTCACCAGTCGAAGGTCAGCCGGAACTTTATCGCCAGCTTGCAAGACCACCACATCGCCTGGCACCAGTGCCACAAAGGGAAGTCGTTGCCTTTTCCTAGCCCGAATCACCGTGGTCATTCCATCCATCGTTCGAGCCAACGCCTCAATGGCTTGCAACGCTTTGGATTCCTGGATATAGCCAATAAAGGCGTTTATCAACACCACACCAAAAATCACACCTGAGTCCACCCATTCTTGAAGAACAGCGGTGATCAGGGTGGCCGCAAGAAGGATATAAACTAGCGGTTGATGAAATTGAAGCAGAAAAAGGAGGACGGGGCTCGTTCCCTCATGAAGGGCAAGGCTATTCGGACCAAACCGCTTTTGTCGGTGTGAAACCTCAAAGTCATCCAAGCCTCGCTCAGCATCGGTCTCCAATAACGTCAGTACTTCGTTAAGAGAAAGGTGATGCCAATGTTTTTCCAATAAGGTCTCAAGCATGTAACCCTCAGTCATACCCAGAATTTTTGACAACCTCAAACCTCAACAGACTAATCATCCTCATGTTCATCATCATCATCATTATCCTCTACGTCCAGCTGGCCACCACGATGACAGTTGAGACATTTCGCAAAATGTCCAAGGCGATGCGCCCCCTCCCCTTCTTCAATAATATGGCTGACCCGCGAGTTGGAGAGCAAAATCATCCTCTTTTTCCCTTCGTCTGACTCCATCATGTGACAATCCGAGCAGGACGTCGCGCCCGTGGCTCGAAAAACAAATTCTCCGTGAGGATTGTCCAATGCCCCTATGGTAATCGAAGCCAAGACACCTCGATGTTCGACGTGACAGGTCAAACAGGGTTGGGAC
>JAQBGS010000297.1:0-7522 GCA_032128535.1 Nitrospirota bacterium | reverse complement strand
CCCAGCGCATCCCAACATTCATCAACTTGTTCAATCGCCGCCATATCGGCCATTGAGCACCCGGCGGCTAAGTCCGGCAAAATAACCGTCTGGTTCGACCGGCTTAAAATATCCGCCGTCTCCGCCATGAAATGCACACCGCAAAATACCACATGCGGAAATTCCGATCGCTCCGCGGCTAACTTCGACAGTAATAAAGAATCCCCTCGCAAATCGGCATGAACAATCACTTCGTCGCGTTGGTAGTTATGACCGAGCACTAAGACCTGATCGCCAAGGCTTTTCTTGGCCACCACAATTCGTTCAAAGAGTTCCGCAGCAGGACGGTCCTGGTAATCAGCAATGGGCAATTCCGCACTCATTGAAGCGTTCACACCATCTTCCTTAATATCGAGACTCGTCGGATTCAACAGTTGGCTCATCAGTCCCTCGAAATTCAAAAAATACCCAGGGTAGACTTTCTATTGTATCAAATAAGGTACAGTTGAAAAAGCTAAAATGTTCAATGGGCATGTTCTCGCTTCAACCACGAGAGACCCGCTCGCCTCATTGACAAGGTACAGGTTGAACGTTAGCATTGATTTTACAAGGCTAGGGGAGCGTTTTCGCTGAGATGTCCAACCTAATCATTGGACGACCCTCATACCTGACCTGGATAATACCAGCGTAGGGAAGCGGCACTAGGACGATGGAAATTTTCAGGCCGCATTCCTTACGGATGCGGTCTTTTTTTATGTCTCCCTTAGATAGCTATCCATTGTCGATAATCGGTCATCCTGAGAAAGGATCCTCTCATGAGCACTCCACAACGCGATCTCACACTTTCGCCAAACAAGGAGAGCCTGGCAGTTAAGGCTGACCCTACCGCGACCCCTTCGTCAACCCTGACCACGGAACCCTTTCCTGCCTCGCGCAAGGTCTATATCACAGGCTCACATCCCAGCATTCGAGTCCCAATGCGGGAAGTCACTTTAACGCCAACCCAGGGGCCTCATGGGGAGACTCCAACACCCAATCCCCCAGTGACCGTCTATGATCCTTCTGGTCCCTACACCGACACTGAGATCACCATTAATGTTCGCCAAGGCCTGCATCCCTTGCGTCGGGAATGGATTCTTGATCGCAAGGATGTTGAAGAACTCCCGGAAGTCACATCCATCTATGGCCGCAAACGTTCAACAGATGCGAGCCTTGATACCATCCGATTTGCGTTGAGCCGCAAGCCGCTTCGTGCCAAAACGGGCATGAATGTGACGCAAAGGCATTATGCGCGCAAAGGCATCGTGACACCTGAAATGGAGTATATCGCGATTCGGGAAAATCAAACTCGAGACGAGGAAGCCGAGTCCTTACGAAAGCACGGAGTCATCCGAGGCGTGGTCCAACATCCCGGCCAAGCCTGGGGTGCGGCCATTCCTTCTCACATTACCCCGGAGTTTGTCCGAGACGAAGTCGCGAGGGGGCGAGCGATTA
Source organism: Nitrospirota bacterium (assembly GCA_032128535.1). Taxonomy (GTDB): domain Bacteria; phylum Nitrospirota; class Nitrospiria; order Nitrospirales; family UBA8639; genus Nitrospira_E. The sequence goes on along the minus strand of JAQBGS010000297.1, from coordinate 6,049 downwards.
TTCCCTCAAATATTAATCATCCTGAAGTGGAACCAATGATTATTGGGCGTAACTTTCTGGTGAAAATCAATGCCAATATCGGCAACTCGGCGGTGACATCATCCATTGAAGAAGAAGTGGAAAAGTTGATCTGGTCGATTCGATGGGGTTCTGACACGGTGATGGATCTCTCGACCGGAAAAAATATCCATGAGACCCGCGAATGGATTATCCGAAATTCACCGGTTCCGATTGGCACCGTCCCCATTTATCAGGCCTTAGAGAAAGTAGGTGGCAAACCAGAAGAGCTGACCTGGGAGCTGTATCGAGATACGCTTATCGAACAAGCAGAACAGGGCGTCGATTACTTTACCATCCATGCAGGTGTGCGCTTGGCCTATGTGCCAATGACGGCCAACCGCATGACAGGAATTGTCTCGCGCGGCGGATCTATTCATGCCAAATGGTGCTTAGCTCATCACCAAGAAAATTTCACCTATACGCATTTTGAAGAAATTTGTGAAATCATGAAGGCCTATGATGTCTCATTTAGTCTGGGCGACGGACTGCGACCCGGCTCGATTGCGGACGCCAACGATGCCGCGCAATTTGCCGAATTAGACACTCTAGGCGAATTGACCACTGTCGCATGGGAACATGATGTCCAAGTGATGATTGAAGGCCCAGGGCATGTTCCGATGCATATGATCAAAGAAAATATGGATAGGCAACTCAGCACCTGCAAAGAGGCTCCATTTTACACGTTGGGCCCCCTCACGACAGACATTGCCCCAGGTTATGACCATATTACTTCCGGCATTGGTGCCGCCATGATCGGCTGGTTCGGCTGTGCCATGCTCTGTTACGTCACACCCAAAGAACATCTGGGCCTACCCAATAAGGAAGATGTGAAAGACGGGGTGATTGCCTATAAGATTTCCGCCCATGCTGCCGATCTGGCCAAAGGACACCCAGGAGCACAGGCTCGCGACAATGCGTTATCCAAAGCCCGTTTTGAATTTCGATGGGAAGACCAATTTAACTTATCTCTCGACCCTGAAACGGCCCGAGACTATCACGATGCCACGTTGCCAGCTCAAGCTGCCAAAGGTGCACATTTCTGTTCCATGTGCGGCCCCAGCTTCTGTTCGATGAAAATCACGCAAGACGTGCGTGATTACGCCGCCCAAAAGAAGATCGAGGAAGACCAAGCCATTCAGATCGGCTTACAAGAAAAATCGGAAGAATTCCGAAAAGCCGGCAGCGAAATTTATTTATAAGGCACGTCCTATAATGAGGAACCTGATATGAGCCAGATGAAGATTGCCCCCCTCCGTGAGCGTGATGTCACCCGTCACATTGCGCGGGAATATTACAAAGAGTTTGATCAACTTATTGAAAGCGACGTCATCATCGTCGGCGCGGGCCCATCTGGGTTGTTATGTGCCAGAGACTTGGCAGCCCAAGGCTTCAAGACGTTACTGATCGAACAGGGCTTAGCACTCGGCGGAGGGTTTTGGTCCGGTGGCTATCTCATGAATAAAGCCACGATCTGCTCACCGGCCGATCTCATTTTGGAAGAACTTGGCATTCCGTTTAAACCCATTAAAGAATGCGATGGCATGACAATCGTTGATCCGCCTCATGCCACTGCCCGCCTGATTGCGGCGGCCTACGAAGCTGGCGCCAAGGTCATGAATCTTACCCGCGTGTTGGATTTGATTATTCGAGAGGCCGGATCATTGGAAGGTGTCGTCGTCAACAATACGACCGCAGAGATGGCGGGGCATGACATTATTCACGTGGATCCCATCGCGCTTGAAAGCCAAATCGTCGTCGATGCCACAGGCCATGATGCCGTCGTGGTTGATCTCCTCAATCGCCGCAACCTTCACACAAAAGTTCCCGGGAATGGGGCCATGTGGGTTGCCAAATCTGAAGCGCTCGTGGTGGAGAACACCCGTGAAATCTATCCGAATTGTTTCGTGACCGGCCTGGCCGTCGCCGCAGTTGATGGCTCACCACGCATGGGCCCCGCCTTTGGCTCCATGCTCCTCTCTGGCCGACGTGCCGCCGAATTGATACGACTCAAACTTAAAGGGGAATAATGAGGGAACCACCCTCTTAGAAACACACATCAAGACTTTATGGATATCCAAGATTTTTTAGACCAAGGCGAAGGCAAAGAAGAAGACAAGATTTCGGCCTGGAATCTGTTCCAGCAAGCCTATGAACTCCAAATGAAGGGGCAATTAGAAGAAGCCATCGAAGTCTATAAACAATCTCTCGACACACACCCCACCGCAGAAGCCTACACCTTCTTAGGTTGGACCTACAGCTTTATGGGACAACTCAATGAAGCCATCGAGGAATGCCATCGAGCCATTCAACAAGACCCTGACTTTGGGAATCCATATAACGACATTGGGGTCTATCTCATCGAACTCAATCAGTTGGAAGAGGCAATTCCCTGGTTGGAAAAAGCCATGAAAGCCAAACGCTACGAAAACCCGAACTTTCCTCACATGAACCTTGGCCGGGTATACGAACGGCAAGGAAAATGGGACCTAGCGGTCGAATCCTACAAAAAATCCCTGGCCATGAATCCAGAATACAAGTCTGCGAAACAAGCCCTGATGCGCATTCTCACGTTAATGAATTAACCCTTTCATAAGGCTACCTTACATGAGCGAAACGAAAACCATTCTTGTTGCCGTCAGTGATATTTTTTTCTACACCAAGATTCGTGATGCATTTTTAGCGGCGGGCTATAAACTTGAGCGGCTCCGCAATTCCGAGGACTGGAAGGAAAAAGCCCTGCAAAGTCAACCCATCGGCGTGATCGTCAATATGAATGACGACCGATTGAATGCCCCAGACATCTTAAAAGCCCTTAAAGCTTTTCCCCAAACGGAATCACTTCCCATCCTGGCCTTTGCCAATCATGAAGAAGTCGGATCATGGAAGCTGGCGAAAGACCTTGGAATCCAAAAAGTCGTCTCCCGCAACGAATTCTCAGCACGCACTCTGGCATTATTTGAGGAACTCACGTCCTCGACGACCACATGAATACCCTTCCTCTTCACAAACAGCACCAGGCACTGGGAGCCACCTTTCAACCACACGGCGACTGGGAAGTTCCTCGTCACTATGGTAATCCTCAATCAGAATACGAGGCCCTGCATGCCAGCGCAGGCCTCGCGGACGTTTCATCTCGCGGGCGAGTCATTGTCACGGGCGATGATCGGGTCACGTGGCTACAAAATATTATTAGTCAGGACATCCTCCCACTCCAACCCGGACAAGGCCGATATTCCACCTTTATGGACCACAAGGGCAAAATGTTGTCCTACTTTCGAGTATTGATTCGCCCGAATGAGGTCGTCATCGAAGATGTTGGTGAAGTTGGTGAGCAAACGCATTCTGCACTCAGGAAATTCCTACTCTATGGCACGAAAGCCAAAATGGCCAAAGGCATCGAGAGCCAGGGCCTGCTGCTTCTGAGCGGACCAAAAGCCGCAGGAATTCTGAAAACGGCTTTCGGAATAGAAGTCGAAAATATGGCTTCGCTCCAGTCAATCCCTTTTTCTTTTGAAGAAGCAGATGGATTTCTCACCCGGACCGAAGAAACAGGCATGGCCGACTTTGAACTGTTCGTCCCTCTCGAAGCTTTGTCATCTGTGTGGGCACATCTTTTGAGGGTAGGAGAGGCAGAAGGACTCAGGCCCATGGGACATGCCACACTTGAAACGGCCAGGATTGAGGCTGGATTGCCACGGTTGGGTCCGGATATCAATGACCGGATTGTGCCTCCCGAAGCCAATTTGGAGGGAATCGCCTTTAGCTTGTCAAAGGGATGCTATCCCGGGCAGGAAGTGGTCGCCAGAATGGATACTTACGGATCGGTGAAACGGCGGCTGGTAGGCTTAGTGGTCGAGGGAACAGCAATGGATCTTCCCGAAGCTGGGGCCAAACTATTCTCTGGGGCACGAGAAGTCGGATGGGTCTCGAGTTCGACCTTCTCGCCGCTCCTTCAAAAACCCATTGCCTTAGGATTTCCTTTGCGAGATTTCACCCCATCCGGCACCCAACTAGAGGTCGAAACCCAAGGGAAAAAGTATCCCGCCTCCGTCACCGCCCTGCCCTTCACCGTACCCAAATAGGTTTCTAGCGAGTCAGTAGGAACTTGTGTTCCTCAATGTCTCTTTAGGAGGCACGTTCAGGATGACGGCCTTGAGAAATCTTATCCGCAATTGCCATAACCGGCTCCCGTTGATCATCACTGAGTGCCAGCAGAATATGGGCTTCATCTCCATGCATGAGTCGTAGGCTGAGAAACGAATCCTGAGTGCGATTTTCTTTATTGTCCCACGTCCCATCAATTAACTGGATTTTATCCAGGTCACAGCAAGAAAACACATCGTACCGAAAATAGGAATCACCAATGACCATATCAAAGAGGACATTGCCATTGGTCATCACGATAAGATTAAATCGGCCTTGATCTTCATAGCCTTCTGGGAGGAATTTATTAATATGAAGTAATGCAATTTTTCGTCCAGCCAAGGCTCGTTCAATTTTGCCTTCTAAAGCCGAATAATCTATTTGAAGCGGCTTTTCATCTTGATCGGTGGCAGCCAGGGCGGCATCTCTTGTTCGTTCAAACACATCTTTAGCTGTCAACACAGAACACACTCCTTTGCTGAAGGGCACAATAAATAGACGTTGGCATCAATTCCAGGTGAATAGGGAACCTACGATACCCGCCTTTTGCGGGAGAACGCAAGGGAAAGGAGCACACCACAATTATTTTCATGGAGGGAGGGAGCTCTGGCACTATCATGATTGCCTTGCGTCCTTCCAGTTCGGCATACTTTGAAGGAAACAGGCCTAATAGTCATTCCAAGGAGATGAGAAGATGAGTACCGAATCGTGTTTAATTGGTGGGTGCACGGAGCCGGTCTATGCCCCGGCCGGCACACAGTCCATATGCAAAGAGCATTTTTTATTATTTCTGACCTGGCGCAAAAAAAAGGGCGGGCTGGGCATGTTCAAGAAATACAGCTCCATGACGATGGAAGACCGTGACGCCATTGTTGAGGAATGGACCCATACGGTTCTCCATACAACTGCTTAATCGCAGACTCTCAATCTACTCCATCAGAGGAGAGCCATGATGATGAATGATTTTCCATTCATCCCCGATCCGCTCAAATAAATTGGTGGCCACCACCCGGCTATTCTGAGGGGATTCCCCCACCCGACTGGCAATATTCTCTGTGCAAATTACCCAGGCAATGTCTGCCGCCACTTGCACTTGTAATTCTGTCAACTCAAATTCCATGGAAAAGGTATTATTAAATATCACTACCCATGAATCCCTCACGGCCGGCCACCCGACACGAATGCTCCACCCTGGATGAATGCAGGTGACGTATTCTTGATGGGCCCACATCGAATCCATGAGTCCGACATCAAGATTTTCAAACGCCCGATAAAACTGTTCATTCATCTGCGTAACTTCTTCAATCCGTTCCTTTAACATAAGGCGCTCTCTTCCTCTCTATCGTTCATTCAACTGTGTCGAATGTGTTGCTCGCTCAGGTCCGTTCAATCTGTGCTCGCTGGTTCACGAGCCAGACGCCTAACACAATCAATCCTACCCCACCTATTTCTCTCACGCCAACCGGTTCACCCAAAATCACAAAAGAAAACAACAACGCCGAAACTGGAACCAAATTTCCAAAAATTCCGGCCCGCGACGGCCCCACCCCATCAACCCCATAAAGCCAGGCCTGTTGCCCCAACGCCGTAGCAAAAATCATAACATACACCAAGGCCACCCAACCTGACAGCGGCACAGTGTCCATACCCGCCACAAGCATTTTGTGATTTATCGCGAGCAAAGGAATTTCAACTAATAAGGACATCATAAGCGTAATCCAAGTCACGGTCAGAGGAGAAAATCGATCCATGGTCCGTCGACACCCAATGGTATAGAGTGCCCAACTGACTAATGCGGAGAGTACTAAAACCCCTCCCAACACAGGATTGGAGCCTGCGCCCATCA
>JAQBGS010000296.1:0-6383 GCA_032128535.1 Nitrospirota bacterium | reverse complement strand
TTTCATTTGTTGCAATTTGTGGGGGGGCTGTGCGTCGTGTGTGTTGTGGGTGGCGAGTTAGGGATTGATATTCCCTTCTTTTTTCAAGCTCCCTGTGCGATGGTTCGAGGCTGGGGCCAAGAGGTTACTCCCTGCACGATCGAAGGCAAGCGATGGGTCGTGTTAGTGAACCCGGGATTTCCCATTCAGACCAAATGGGCATATGAGCAATTGGCTTCGGGGCGGGCAGAGATTCCTCCCCTGAACCCCTGGACCCAATCCGTTGAAGGCACATTGCAGGTATCCTGGGACGATATGATTGACGCTATGGAGAATGATTTTGAATGGCCGTTGTTTCCCGTCTATCCGATTTTAGAATATATAAAAGAAAAACTCCGTAATCTTGGCGCCCAAGCGGCATTATTGTCGGGAAGTGGGGCGACGGTATTTGGGGTGTTCGATGCCCCAGATCGTGCCCAGGCCGCTGAAGCTCAGTTGCAGCGTGATACTCAATGGCGTGTCTTTCAGGTGCCAATGGGAACTACAGGATTACCCCATCATTCCATTCTTCATGAAGACCCTTTTGTGGCCCTGCCGGTATGACTTCAGGAATGTGGTTGACAAGCTAAGGATTTTCGCATTAACTTTCCCCTGCTTTTCTGCTTAGGTAATCGGTTATCGTCACGTTCTCACCCGGAAGGTTTGCGAATCATATGCCGCCTGATCTGAAATTAATGACGGGAAATTCTAATCCCGCGTTGGCGAAAGAAATTAGTGAATATATTGGCCAGGACCTATGCAAAACTACCGTGACGACGTTCAGTGATGGAGAAATACGTGTTCGTATCGATGAGAATGTCCGGGGTGGTGATGTGTTTTTGATCCAGTCTTGCTGTCATCCGGTGAATACCTCAATCATGGAGCTATTGCTGATGATTGATGCCGTAAAGCGGTCTTCGGCTTCACGAATCACGGCGGTGATTCCGTATTATGGGTATGGTCGGCAGGACCGCAAGGATCAACCCAGAGTGCCAATTAGTGCTAAGCTGATTGCGGATCTGTTGACGGTGGCTGGCACCAATCGGGTTTTGACGATGGATTTGCATGCCGGGCCGATTCAGGGGTTTTTCGATATTCCCGTGGATCATCTCTATGCGATGCCCGTTCTGCTGGACTATATTAAAAAGCAACGAGTGTCTGATATGGTGATCGTTTCGCCCGATGCTGGAGGAGTGGAACGAGCCAGAGCATTTGCCAAACGGCTCAATTCCTCTTTGGCCATTATCGATAAACGGCGGGAATCACCCAATCAGGCCGAAGTGATGAATATTATCGGTGATGTCAAAGGTATGCATGCGCTTTTATTTGATGATATGATTGATACCGCTGGCACCATTGTCCAAACAGCGCAAACGTGTTTAGATAATGGGGCTCTCTCTGTCTGGGCGGGTTGTACCCATGCCGTATTATCTGGCCCGGCCTTGGAGCGGTTAGAGGGGTCGTCTTTGCGCGAAGTCGTTGTGACGAATACGATTCCGTTAAATGGCAAGGAGCAACAGTGTTCCAAGATAAAGACGCTTTCGGTTGCTCCATTGTTGGGTGAGGCTATATTAAGGATACATCGAGAAGAATCCGTGACATCCCTGTTTGTTTAGGGGCAGGAAAACACTATAGCGATAACGGGTAAGAAACATTCACACACATTCATTCATTGGTTAAGAGGAAGAGGGCACGATCATGAAATATGAACTTGATGTTGAACGGCGAAAACAGGCAGGAAAAGGCATTGCACGGCAGCTCCGTCTCGTGGGGAAAATCCCTGGCGTCCTATACGGAGGGGGGAAATCTGAATTTTTGTCATTAGAACATAATATGGCGAGAAAGCTGGTGTTATCCCAAATAGGTCATACGGGTCTGTTAACCGTGAGAATGGCAGGAGAAAAAGAACGGATTGCAGTTTTGCAAGATCATCAGCTTGACCCAATTACTGGGGCGATTCTCCATATTGATTTATTTGAAGTTTCGATGGAAAAATCCATCCGAGTGAGGGTTCCCGTCTCAATCATTGGGGCCGTGCCAATTGGAGTGAAAGAAGGTGGGATCGTGCATCAGCCTCTCCGAGAATTGCACATTGAATGTCTGCCTGGATTGATTCCCGATCATATCGAGGTTTCCGCCGAACATTTAGGTGTGGGTCAAGGTATCCATGTCAAAGAGGTGGAAGCTCCAGAAGGCGTCAAGGTCTTGGATGACCAGGAATTGATGGTTGTTCACGTCGCGACCAAGATCTCTGAGGCGAAACTAGAATCCTTGCTGACTCGAGAAGTCACTGAGGGAGCAGTCGTTCCGGTTGAAGACAAAGCCAAGACTGAAGGAGTAGCCGCCGCCGCCCCGGCCGCTGTAGCTCCAGAGAGTAAGGCAAAAGAAGGTAAGAAATAATCCTTGCATGTGGTTGTGGGCCTTGGAAATTCTGGGCAGGCCTATCAGAAGACTCGGCATAATCTGGGATGGATGGTTCTTGAGCATGCGGCGCATCGTTGGGGGATTCGTTTAGCTCAACAGGGCCAAGCTCTTCAAGGTCAGGGAGCCATTAGTGGGTCTGCCGTGCTTCTTGTCTTGCCGCTGATATGGATGAACCAGACTGGAGAAGTCATCCATTCCCTCCTGAAAGACCGAAGTCTCACTCCATCTGATCTTATCCTTGTGTATGATGATCTGGACATTCCCCTTGGGGCGTTTAAATTAAAAGCTCGCGGTGGGCACGGCGGACACAATGGTTTACGTTCCGTTCTCGAATGTCTTGGGACGGAAGATTTCTACCGTCTGAAAGTGGGCATTGGCCGACCTCCAGTACATGAAGATCCAGCTCAGTATGTGTTGTCCCCATTTGCGCCTGATGAATGTGGGCAGGTCGATGCGGTGCTTCCTGAGGCAGTGGACGCTCTTGAATGTTTGATGGGAGAAGGGATTTCCGTTGCTATGAATCGATTTCACTCTCCGCCGCCACCACAAGACATTGAAGAAGGATAAAGTGAAATCCGGTCAATATTTTCAATTATTTCAATTGGATAATAAGGCTTCGGTCGTGCTCAGTTAGGTTTGACAGTATCTTTGGCCCTGTGGTAGTTTCGTTTCCCTTTTAGTGGTATAAGGGGACTGGTGTGCCTGTAAACGAGTCAATTATTCATCGAGAAAGGGTGTTATGAAACTCTACGAATCAATATCTATCCTGCGCCCCGTTCAAGTAGAAACGGAAAATGATCGGGTTATTGAGAAAATAAAGGAAATTCTCATCCAGTCTGGGGCCAATATTTTGAAATTGGACAATAGCGGGAAGAAAAAATTAGCCTACGACATTCAGCATGAACGAAAGGGCACATTCATTACCGTCCAATTCGAAGGCCCACCAACTGTTGTTGCTGAATTGGAACGCTTCCAACGCATGGAAGATCAAGTCATGAAATTCATGACCGTTATTGTGAACCCCGCTGACTTGGTAGCGGCTGCTACAGCTGAAGCTGAGGGGGAGGAATCCGTGGATGGTGGGATTCAATAAAGTTATTTTGATTGGGAACCTGACGAAAAATCCCGAGCTTCGGTATACCCCGAGTGGGACGCCTGTCGTGAACTTTCCTTTGGCGGTCAATCGCCGGTATCGTCAAGCGGATGACCAAAAAGAAGAAGTGTGCTACGTTGATATCGTGGTATTTGGGAGACAAGCCGAGCATTGTGGGCAATATCTCAATAAGGGTGATGGGGCCATCGTTGATGGACGCCTCCAGCAACGACGTTGGGAAACAGACGACGGGCAGAAACGAAGCAAACATGAAGTGGTGGCCCAGACCGTGACATTTTTACCAAAAAAGGCATCTTCCGGGAGTTCTGGATCCGCAACGGCTGAAGAGTCATCCTATGATTCAGAAGAGTATTATCCTGACCCCATGCCCTAATTTTTAGCCGAGGAGAAGTTTCTGTGGAAAAAGGACGATTATTTCAGCGGAAGAGACTGTGTCGCTTTTGTTTTGAAAAGATCCCGTTGGATTATAAAGATGCCAATCTTTTGAGAAATTTCCTGACCGAACGTGGACGGATCATTCCCCGTCGGACCTCGGGGAATTGTCTGCGGCACCAACGGCGGCTGACCCAGGCTGTGAAGCGGGCTAGGCATATTGCGATTCTTTCTTTTTCAGAAGAGATTCGTTGAGGAATTCAACCAAACAGTGACCCTGAACCCCAGAAAGTATTTGGGGAATTGGTCGAGAATTATTATTGGTGTGAGCCATGCCTTTACTCATCAATCTGGTCGACATTCCTTCTGAAGGGCTTCCCATTGACTGTGAGGTGCAGTCTTCTGAAATTGCTTTGTCATCCGACGATGGGGGAATACGTGGTTCTGTCCATTGCAGTGGGCAGGTTTTTTCACCTGAAGACAATAGGGCTAATTTTCACGGAACATTGACTGGGCGGGTTGTCCGTGAATGCGTTCGTTGTTTAATGAATTATGAAGAAGACCTGTCTTTGGTTTTGGACGCCGAATTCTCTCAATCGACTCCTTCATCCGTACCCGCGACTTCTAAGAACATGAAAAAAGGCAGTCGAAAGTATGATGTGCCAATTGATGACGAATTTGAAAAGGAAATTGATTCATATCCTATCATGGATAATCACATTGACTTGCTTCCCGCTTTACGAGAACATCTCATTCTCGCCACTCCCTTGCAACCGCTGTGTCATGAAAGCTGTTCGGGATTGTGCCAGGTGTGTGGAATCAATTTAAACGAAGGCGTCTGTGGGTGTTGCTCCCCTGTAACGGTTTCGTCTACCGTAGTTTCGAATGTGCACCCTTTATTGAGCTCAAAAGCTGCAAAACACTCTTCAAGGTCACTCTGAATGAGGGACGTGAAGGTAAGAAAAACATTCATCTCTTAACGATTAAGTTGGAACACCATGGCAAATCCGAAACACAAAATCTCAAAAGCCCGACGTGATAAACGACGGTCACATCTTAAACTCACGCCACCAAATCTTTCAATTTGTCCCCAATGTCATGAGCTCAAGCAGCCTCATGTCACCTGCCTGAACTGCGGTACCTACAAAGGGAAGGCAATTATTGCAGTTGAAGAAGGATAGTAACTGACCCTTTTCGTACAGACCCTTTCCAAGTCAATCCCATGAAAATAGCCGTTGACGCGATGGGAGGAGATCATGGGATATCTCCCACCGTTGAAGGAGCTCTGCAGGCCACGAGGGAATCACCCCTCTCGGTCATTCTTGTTGGAGATGAGTCCGCGATTCAAGCGCATTTAGATACATTAAGCGGCAAGAAACCCAACATTGAAATTTTCCATGCGTCTCAAGTAGTCGGGATGCATGAATCTCCAGCCTTAGCGGCTCGGAAAAAACGTGATTCTTCCATATGGAAGGCCACCGAGTTAGTGAAATTGAACCAGGCTGATGCCTTGGTGAGCGCTGGGAATACCGGAGCCACCATGGTCTCGGCCTTTTTTTTGTTAGGGTTAATTGCAGGCGTGGATCGTCCCGCTATTGCGGCGACTTTACCGACGAGGCAAGGTAAAGCCATTATGCTGGATGTTGGGGCGACTGTTGATTGTACGGCTCGTCAACTCCACCAATTTGGCATTATGGGTCATGAGTATGGGAAACACCTTTTGGGTGTGGATCGACCTCGTGTCGGTCTCCTGAGTATTGGGGAGGAAGATACGAAGGGCAATGAAGTGACCAAAGAGGCATTTAAGCTGCTAAAGGACAGTCCAATTCATTTTATCGGAAATGTCGAGGGTCGAGATGTCTATAGTGGGAATGCGGATGTGATTGTGTGTGATGGTTTTATCGGGAATGTGGCCTTGAAAATATCAGAAGGGTTGGCAGATGCGATCAAAAAAATGCTGATGAAAGAAATTGCGCAGTCTGCTCTTGGACGGTTTTCCTATCTTTTTGTGGCTGGTCCTCTTCTTCGTCTCCGTCGGAAAACTGATTATGCCGAATTTGGCGGGGCTCCGCTTTTGGGCGTGGAGGGTATCAGCATGATCTGTCACGGGCGATCTTCATCGAAAGCCATTAAGAACGCCATTTTACAAGCCCATTCTTTGGCAACAGGGGGCCTGATCGAGGCCATTCGCGGTGATATTGCGCAAGGCGTCCTTCCTCCATTGGCTGAATCTAAAATTCTCTCTTGATTCAATATGAATAGTGCTATTCTTGGGACAGGTAGTTACGTACCGAATCGGGTGTTGACCAATGCCGATCTGGAACGAATGGTTGAGACCTCGGATACTTGGATCGTGGAGCGTACCGGTATTCGGGAGCGTCGACTCGTCGAATCGGGACAAGCCTGTTCGGACTTGGCGCTCGAGGCGGCTCAGCGAGCCCTCCTGGCCGCCAAT